>DVLR01000180.1 GCA_018715425.1 Candidatus Merdenecus merdavium | reverse complement strand
CTGGAGTTTGATAAATCAGGTTTGTAGTCAAGATGCGATCAATGAGACCTTTCTCATAAGCATCATCAAATCTTTCTAAACCATTGGTGAAAAGACCAAAGGTTGAAAATACAAAAATACGATTTGCTTTTCTTCTTTTTAATTCAGTAGCTACTTCAATGATGCTATCACCAGAAGAGATCATATCATCGATAATGATCATATCTTTGCCTTCTACACTACTGCCTAAAAACTCATGGGCAACAATTGGATTACGTCCATTTACCATGGTAGTATAGTCTCTACGTTTATAGAACATACCCATGTCAAGACCAAGGTTGTTAGCAATGTATACGGCACGGTTCATACCGCCTTCATCAGGGCTGATCACCATCATATGAGAGCTGTCTATTTGAAGATCTTTCTCATGTCTTAGAAGGCCTTTAATAAATTGATAGGCTGGTTGTACCGTCTCAAAGCCATGAAGAGGTATTGCATTTTGAACTCTAGGATCATGAGCGTCGAAAGTAATGATGTTATCTACACCCATACTTACCAGCTCTTGTAATGCTAAAGCACAATCTAAGGATTCCCTTGAAGTACGCTTATGTTGGCGACTTTCATAGAGGAAAGGCATAATGACCGTGATTCTTCTAGCTTTTCCACCTACTGCGGCAATGATACGTTTTAAATCCTGAAAATGATCGTCAGGTGACATATGATTTTCATGTCCACATAAAGAATAGGTCATACTATAGTTACAAACATCTACCAACAGATAGAGATCGTCTCCACGAACAGATTCTTTAATGACACCTTTTGCTTCGCCAGATCCGAATCTAGGAATTTTAGATTCAATAATATAATTGTCTCTTCTGTATCCATCAAAAGAGATGTGAGAGTGGCGATCATTCTCTCTAGACTGTCTCCATTCTACTAAATAGCGATTCACTTTTTCGCCAAGAGCCTCACTACTTTTTAGGGGGATTAGACCAAGAGGTCCCACTGGAATAGAATCAAGACTACGTTCTTTACTTTGTTGCATTTTTTTACCTCCATTAATGCCTTACTTTTTCTTCGGTTTATATGTTTTGTAAATGCTCCAATCGACAAAATTTTACGTTTTGTCGATAAGGTATCATTAAACTATATACAGTATATTTATAACACTAAGATCTTCATCGGTCAAGGGCTGGATGTCATTAATTTCTTTTGAATTCTAATATCATCTCCAATAAATTTTCTCATGGTATAATTACTGGATACTCTAGAAAATGTTCTTTCACTGTAGGTTTCATAAAATCCATCTAGAGATAAATTGGTCGATATAATGGTGGATTTTTTCCGTAATAATCGCTCATTAATACAGAGAAACAGCTGAGATGATACGAAGGAATTGGTAAGCTCTGTACCAAGATCATCAATGATTAGCAGGTCGCAATCGAAGACATGTTGCTCTGGATTAATCGGTAGTTCATTTTTGTTAAAAGTATTTTTAGCCAGTAATTCAAAGAGCTGGAAGGAGGTAAAATAGATAACGGAATGGTTTCGATCTAAAAGCTCTTTCGCAATACAATTGGTGAGAAAGGTTTTCCCAACACCTGGCAATCCATAAAAGAAAAAGTTTTGTATGGGATCCATGTCATCGAAGTGATCGATATACTGAAGAACCTCTGAAACAATTTGTTTTATATTAGCAAGTGGTGTAAGGCCAGTAGTTGGATCTACTTTTTTATCATTAAAATAATCATAGGAAAAGGTACTAAAGTTTTCCGTCTCTAAAATAGATTTTATATTGCTTTGTGTATAAAGTAGATCTAAAGTTGCCTTTTTAAAACAATGACATTTTTTGTGATCTATATAACCGGTATCTTTACAATCATTACAGTCATAATGAAGTTCCAAGTAATCTTCTGGATAGCCAAGCTGCAATAAAAGATTGGTTCGTTTTTTCGTTAAATTAGCAATGTCGTGTTTTAAATTTTTATTAGCCTCTAAATCACCTTCGATAAGCTTACGGCCACAGGCAACGCTTAAGGAGGAAATTTCTTCATCGATTTCCTGAAATTCTTTATATTTTCCGTAGAGTTCTTGTATTCTACGATCTAACTCATGACGATGATGAAATTGTTTCTGATCATATTCTCTGATGATAGAATCGTATTGAGAATTCCTTAATGCCACAGTATCTATCCTTTCTATCTTTTCAGGAGCTGCTGTTCTAAAGAATCGTAATGATGATGTCTAGATTCAAAGTTATTGAACTTGTTATTTGCAGCAATTTTTGGCTTCTGGTTTGCAGATGCAGCTGCTCTTGCTTTATGTTTTTCATCTAAAGGCGCAAGATCACTTAAATGTTTGACACCATTTTTATGCCAATCACTCAGAATTTTATCTGCATATTTAAAGCTTGGTTGACTAGTTTGGGCCATGGTGCGATTACAGGCTTCTATAATAATATCCATGGTAAAGGCAAATTCCTCTAACCAGATATCCATTAACATGATTTCTACTTTTACAGGATTACGACCTTTAATGCCAAAAGCTCTCATAATGGTAAAGTACTTCTTATTGTATAGATTGGTACTTTCCTTAGCTTCGTTTACCGTTTTAATCCCTTCTTTCGCCCATGATAGTGCCACAGTCTGGATGTAGTGAATACTTTTACTGCCTTTAGAAACGCAGTATTCAATTAAGTATTCAATTAAATCAGTTGAAAATCCCAGATGATCATAAAAATAGAGGATGGTCTTAGCTTCTGTTGCAGACAGTGTTTTGCCTAAATACTGTTCCACAACGAAGAGAAGCTGTTTGATTTCCTCTTTGCTGCTTAATTCCCTCATTTTATCAGGTGTCATATGTAGTTCTTTCTCTCTTAATGTATCTGGTAAGGGATTACTTATGGAAGGACCTGTGTTTTCCAGCTTCTGTTGATGAGTCGTTTCATCTAAATGAAGAATCTTTGATGTTTCGGTAGCCACACTAACTTCATCTTCCATGGAATCCTTTCTTGAGTAATCAAGTAAAGTGATGCCTATAATGTTCTTAGAAGAATCATAGGTTAGCTTCAAGAGCTGCATTTTTTCCCAATATCTAAGTCCCCGCCTTACATCACTTTCTGTATGATCAAAAAAATCTGCAATAGAAGAGATCGATAGATTTGCATTTGGATTCCCTGTATGTCTTAGAAGATATAAATATATTTTGACAAATTCACCGCCAGCATCCACCATATATTCATCAATAAATTGGTTTGGCAAGGCGGTAATGTCAGATTGTAAATGATTATGTAAAATTAAAGCACCCATATTTCTCACCTATATCTTTTCTCAAAATATTATCTTATTCACTGTTCACATTATAACATAACATAGAGCAAAAGAGAACTGCATTTTCCCAAGAGATAAGAGTAGGAAAGAAGAGAAGCTGACAAATATAGTAAGGGTAGACAATAAAACAACAATATTCTTGTTGAATCTATACAAGGCAGCGGTTTTCGTGTATAACTTTTGTATCTTGTTGTGGAAGATGTGGATAATGTGGATAAATATGTGGGTAAAGCAAAAAGGTTAACCTGAGAAAATGTTGAAAACACGGGAATTGTTGAAATAATTTATATTATGTCGAAATTTTATGTAAACGGGGATAAGATAAAAGAAATCCACATGCTTTTACCATCAAAGATGTGTATAAACATGTGGATAATGTGGATAACTACTTTCCAAGTAGGTTTTCCCCTATCTTTACTACGTCTCCAGCGCCCATAGTTATCAACAAGTCATCTGGAAGTACATGCTCTAATACAAAGTGTTCAACTTCATCAAAAGTTGGGAAATAATAAACCTCAGCACCTAGTTTTTTCAGCTCTTGTTCTAAATCTTTAGAGGATATGCCAAGTTCATTGGTTTCTCTTGCAGCATAAATATCTGTTAAAATGATTTTATCCGATAATGATAAAGCAGAAGCAAACTCTTTTAAGAATGCATGAGTTCTGGTATAAGTATGTGGTTGGAAAATACACCAGATATTTTTGGCAGGGTAATCTTTAGCAGCATGAAGAGTTGCTTTAATTTCAGTTGGATGATGGGCATAATCATCAATAATGGTAATTCCCTTTAAATCCCCCTTATATTCAAATCTGCGGTCTGTTCCTGTAAAATGAACAAAAGCTTTTTTCATGGTATCCATGGATAAGCCTAGCTCTAAGCCAAGGGCTATGGAGGCAACGGAGTTTGATACATTGTGTAGACCTGGTACATTTAAGTGGATGGTTTCCAATTTAACCCCATCTTTTAATAAATCATAAGTTGCACAAGCTTTTTCATTAAAAGTGATATTGGCTGCTCCATACCTAAAACGATCATCAGTTCCATAGGTGAGCACCTTACAAGGTAAGCCACGCACAATTTCTTCATATCCATTAATTTCACCATTAATAATTAAAGTTCCATCCTTAGGTAATCTTTCTGCAAATAGGCGGAAAGAATGTCTGATATCATCTAGATCCTTAAAAAAATCTAAATGGTCTTCTTCTATATTAAGAATCAAACTATATTTTGGATTAAAGTGTAAAAAGCTATTGGTATATTCGCATGCTTCAGTAACAAAGTATGGTGAAGTTCCAACTTTAATATTACCTTGGATGGATTTTAAAATACCTCCCACAGAAATAGTTGGATCTGCTTGAGCCTCCAGTAGAATTTGTGAAACCATAGATGTCGTCGTAGTTTTACCGTGTGTTCCAGAGATTGCAATGGAATTTGCATAGTTATTCATGATTTGACCAAGTAGCTCAGCCCTTGATATACATGGTATTTCTCTTTTCTTTGCTTCTTGAAGCTCTTCGTTATCATCGTGGATTGCAGCAGTATAAACCACAAGGTCTAAAGGTTCTTTAATATTAGAAGCTCTTTGACCATAATAAATAGTAGCACCCAAGTTACTTAACTTGTCTGTTAATTTAGTCTCTTTAGAGTCAGAACCTGTAATGGTGAATCCTTCCTTTAATAAAATCTCTGCAAGACCACTCATACTGATTCCGCCAATACCAATAAAGTGTATATGAATTGGTTTTTCAAAATCTATTTTATACATTGATATTCTCCTATTATCTTAGTATGTTAAAATCTTCTATACCTAAATGTATAGTTTTACAAGTTACATTATACTATTTTAAAGAAAAAATGGAAGCCTTTTCTTTACAGCATGTCTAATCACTTTAACCACCAAAGTTGTAAAGATAAGATCAAAATCATGTAAAATACACAAAAAAGAGAAAATCATATACAAGAATGTAGAATTAGACCGATAATTGGTAAGGAATTTTAGAATAAAATCGTTAATATGAGATAATTGTCATAAAACTTCGGTTAAAAATAAAATATTTTTGTAAAAGATGTTCACTAAATAGAGAAATCATGTTATAATATGGAAATAACAAACACATCAGGGGGTGATAGCATGATAAAAAAAGAAATGATTGCAATGTTGCTTGCAGGTGGACAAGGTAGTAGGCTGGGAGTGCTTACATCCAAAGTTGCTAAACCAGCAGTGGCCTTTGGAGGGAAATATAGAATTATCGATTTTCCTTTAAGTAACTGTATTAATTCAGGAGTTGACACGGTAGGGGTATTAACTCAATACCAGCCATTAAGACTAAATACCCATATTGGTATTGGTATCCCTTGGGATTTAGATAGAAATATAGGAGGTGTAACGGTACTTCCGCCATATGAAAAGAGTACTTCAAGCGAGTGGTATACAGGTACAGCAAATGCTATATATCAAAATTTAGACTATATGGAAACCTATAATCCAGATTATGTATTGATTTTGTCAGGAGATCATATTTACAAAATGGATTATGAAATTATGCTAGATTTTCATAAGGCCAGCAAGGCAGATATTACCATTGCTTCTATGCCAGTACCAATTGAAGAAGCTAGTAGATTTGGAGTTGTAATCACTGGAGATAACAATGAGATTTTAGAGTTTGAAGAGAAACCAGAAAAACCAAGAAATAATCTTGTTTCTATGGGGATTTATATATTTAGTTGGAAAGTGTTAAGAGAGGCCTTAATCGCCTTACAAGATCAGGGAAATTGCGATTTCGGTAAGCATATCATTCCATATTGTCACGAAAATGGTAAGCGTATTTTTGCATATGAATTCAACGGATATTGGAAGGATGTAGGTACCTTAGGCTCTTATTGGGAAGCCAATATGGAGTTGATCAACATCATTCCAGAATTTAACCTTTACGAAGAATTTTGGAAGATTTATACCAAGAGTGATATTATTCCGCCACAATATATCGGAGAAAATGCAGTGGTGGATCGGAGTATTATAGGAGAGGGAACAGAAATTTATGGTGAAGTTCATAACTCCGTTATTGGTTCAGGGGTAACCATAAAAAAAGGCTCCATTATCAGAGACTCTATTATTATGAAAGATGTCACCATTGAAGAAGGGACTATTGTGGATAAATCCATTATAGCAGAGAATGTTACGATTGGACAACATGTGGAACTTGGTGTAGGAGAGGATACTCCAAATAAGAAGAACCCAGGTGTTTATTCTTTTGATCTTGTAACCATTGGGGAACATACAACAATACCACCTAACGTTAAGATCGGAAAAAATACAGCTGTTCAAGGAGATACAGTAGCCCAGGACTATCCAAATGGCATACTAGAAAGTGGTGAGACATTAATTAAGGTAGGTGATCTAGGATGAGAGCAATAGGAATTATTTTAGCAGGTGGCAACAACCATAGAATGGGAGAGTTATCTAGAAAAAGGGCTATTGCAGCAATGCCCATTGCAGGTAGCTTTAGAAGTATCGATTTTGCTCTTAGTAATATGTCTAACTCTCATATACATAAAGTAGCAGTTTTGACTCAGTATAATGCAAAGTCATTAAATGAGCATTTAAGTTCATCAAAGTGGTGGGATTTTGGTAGAAAACAAGGGGGATTGTTTGTTTTTACACCAACCATCACAGCAGAGAACAGTTGGTGGTATAGAGGTACAGCCGATGCTATTTATCAGAATCTTGACTTTTTAAAGAAGAGCCATGAGCCGTATGTGATTATAGCATCTGGAGATGGTGTTTATAAATTAGATTATAATAAAGTACTAGAATATCATATAGAAAAAAAAGCGGACATCACTGTAGTATGTAAAGATGTACCAATCTGTGAGGATACTACAAGATTTGGCGTAATAAAAATGAACGAGAATTATCGAATAGAAGAGTTCGAAGAAAAACCAATGGTTAGTTCATCACAGACTATTTCAACTGGTATTTATGTTATTAGAAGGCGCCAACTCATTGAATTAATTGAGCGGTGTGCCAAAGAGGATCGCCACGATTTTGTAAAAGATATCTTGATCCGATATAAAAATCTAAAAAGAATTTATGGATACAAAATGAATGATTATTGGAACAATATTTCTACTGTAGATGCCTATTTCAAAACGAATATGGACTTTTTGAAACCAGAGGTAAGGGACTATTTCTTCCGCCAGTATCCAGACATTTACTCAAAAGTAGATGATTTACCACCAGCAAAGTATAATCCTGGAGCAGATGTGCGTAATAGTTTAGTATCAAGTGGATGTATCGTAAATGGTAAGGTAGAAAACTCGGTGTTATTTAAGAAAGCTTATATTGGAAATAACTGCGTGATTAAGAATTCTATTATTCTCAATGACGTATATGTTGGAGATAATACATATATAGAAAATTGTATCGTGGAAAGTCGAGATACAATTAGGGCAAATTCATATCATTATGGAGAAGATGGAATTAAAATCGTTATAGAGAAAAACGAAAGATATGTACTATAACGGTGCCAGACAGGAGAAAGGGGCAAAAGAATGAATATTACAGATGTTAGAGTACGTAAAGTTACAAAAGAAGGAAAAATGAAAGCAGTGGTTTCTATTACGATTGATGATGTTTTTGTGGTTCATGATATTAAGGTGATTGAGGGAGAAAAGGGATTATTTATTGCTATGCCAAGTAGAAAAGCGGCAGATGGTGAATATCGTGATATCGCTCATCCAATCAATTCAGAAACGAGGGACTATATTCAAAATATGGTATTAAAACATTATGAAGAAGAGAATGCTCATCAAGATGAAATAATATAATGTTTAAAATAAGAAATAAAAGTAAGAAATAAAAAATAAAAAGAGCAGTTGCTGGCATCGTAAAGCAACTGCTCTTTTTACCTAATACTATGATTTAAAAGTAAAGTCAAATCTATTTCCATCAATAAAAAACAATAGAGATTATGATAATACGTGACAAATAGCAAATATTCTTGTACAATGAATCATAAAGGAAAATAAAGGACTGTCGGATGAATATCATTTCACCATATGGGGTATGATGTGATCGGGCAGCCTAATGCGTTGCCCAAGGATATATTCTAAGGCAATTTAGGACATAAGAAAGGGAATAAATATGTATGTGATTGTAGGATTGGGGAATCCAACGAAGCAATATCAAAAGACTCGCCATAATGTTGGATTTGATGCCATCGATATGATTGGCAAAGCATATGATATTGATATAGATATGAAAAAGCATAAGGCCATGATTGGTAAAGGCATGATAGAAGGCCATAAAGTCATCTTAGCAAAACCTCAGACATATATGAATTTAAGTGGTGAAAGCGTAAGAGAGCTCATAGACTTTTATAAAGTAGATGTGTCAGATGAATTCATTGTATTATATGATGATATTAGTTTGGATCCTGGACAAATTAGAATCAGGAAAAAAGGAAGTGCAGGGGGCCATAATGGTATAAAAAACATCATTGCTCATCTTGGGACACAGGAGTTTCCTAGGGTTAAAATAGGAATAGGGGAAAAGCCTAGAGGTTATGATCTTGCAGATTATGTGCTAGGACATTTTTCTAATAAGGATAGGGAGTCTGTGGATCAAGGGATTGTTCGCAGTATAAAAGCAGTTAGAGAAATCATAACTGTAGACATAGAATCAGCTATGAACCTCTATAATAAGAAGGAAGTATAAGGGGGCATAACATGAGATCATTTATTAGTTCTTTAAGGGAGCTAAAAGAATTTAATAACCTAGAAACTAACTTACAACATCAAAAGGGTATACATGAAATTACAGGTTGTATTGATTCTCAAAAATCTCATTTGATGTATGTATTGGGTTTAAAGAAGAAGTATAAAATAGTCATAACACAAAATGATTTAAAAGCAAAAGAAATCTATGAAGATTATAAATTCTTTGATAAAGATGTATTACTATATCCAGCCAAAGACTTAATTTTTT
>DVLR01000179.1 GCA_018715425.1 Candidatus Merdenecus merdavium | reverse complement strand
GTAAGCTGTAGAATGATCATTCCCTAGAATAAAAAAAGAATTACTTTTATAACTTCCTTTCAAAGTAACAAAGGAAGTATCTAAGATCTTTTTTCTAATATTGATCACAAGAAACCCCATTTCATTCTGTCCAAAAGGATTTCTTAACTCCTTAACCATAGAAAAGGTATAAGGACTCTTCTCTGTATCCAATACATTTCCAGAAAAGAAAATCTCTTTTCCTTTTGCACTTTTTGCTTTTTGAATAAAGTCCGTCTCTAAAATATCATCTCTTTTTTTATAGCTCGTTGCACCTAAATTTTTATGAGAACCATAGATCTTACCGCTATGATCAATAACGGCGACTTCTGCCATATAGGTGTCTTGATACATCATGCTACTAAGTACCTTTTCTAGTTCATGGGTTTGTTCACTGTTAAAATATTTACCTTCTTGATTCTTTGAAACTTCTAAAAGATCCATTACATCACTATTTGTTAAGATGTTACGACTGAGCATGACAATATTTTCAAGTTGAATATCCATAATGTTGTTTGATATTTCTAAATTATAGCGAAAATCCTCTTTATAATTTTTCTCAATCGTATATCTAAACATCAAAAAACTTCCAATTCCCAAAACCAACGTTGATATTACAGACACCATAATAACCAAAAATTGAATTTGTTTTTGGATACTACACTTCTTTAAAAATCCTTTGATTATCTTCATTTTCTCTCCCTTATCTGTCAATGGAATGATTCTTTTTAAAAAAATTGTGCACTTTTACCATCTTTACAAATCCATTACTTTATGTCATGATAAACCTAACATCCTACGTAGTATGTAGTTGGATTTATTATATCATAAAAGATTTTAGGAGGATAGCGAAAATGAAAATTGGTTTAGTTTATACTAGTACTACCCCAGAATTAATAGAGCTTGTTCATCAAGAAGTTATCAAACAACTAGGCAAGCAAATAGAATTGATCAGTTATGAGGATTCCAGTATTTTAGACGAGATTCGTAAACACGGATACGTAACAACTGCTCCAGCTGCAAGACTGATATCCATGTTTATGGAAGCAGCAAAAGATGGAGCCGATGCTATACTAAACATTTGTTCATCGGTAGGAGAAGTTGCCGATTGTGCACAAGATATTGGTAAATATATTGGTGTACCCATTGTGAGAATTGATGAAGAAATGTGTAGAGAAGCTGTCCGATGCGGAGTCCGTATTGGTGTTATGGCAACCCTTCCTACCACATTAGAACCTACAAAAAATACATTAAAACGTGTATCAAGAGAACTAAATAAAAAAGTAGAATTGGTAGATTCTCTAGTAGATGGTGCTTTTGGATTAGATCAAGATCTATTTCGTTCTTTGCTTTTAGAACATGCGAAGGAAATAAAAGATGATATTGATGTTCTTTTACTTTGTCAGGGATCTATGGCCTACTGTGAAGAATATTTAGAGGAAATCATTGGAATTCCCGTTTTATCAAGTCCACGCTTTGGTGCTATGGCACTAAAAAATGCATTAAAAGAAAAAGGATTGATCTAATCTTTCATACACTTTACTGCATTATAATTATTTTTACCCAGAATTGGAGGAATACATCATGTTAACAAATACAAAAAACTCACCTTATGCTAAGGTATCTCCCCTATCTTGGAATAGTGTTAGCTGGACAGATGGCTTTTGGGCAGATGTGGTAGAATCCAACACAAAAAATACAGTTCCTCATTTACAAAAGATGTTTGAATCGAAAGAGATCAGTCATGTTTTGGAAAATTTTAAAATCTGCGCTGGGGAATCTACAGGCTCCTTTGACGGGACTGTTTTTGGAGATGGTGATTTTTATAAATGGATGGAATCAGCCCTATACAGCGCTGGAAAAACAGCAGACCAACAACTTTTAGATCAGTTAGATAACTATATTGGATTAATAGGAAGAGCACAACGTTCTGATGGATATATATCTACAAAACAGATCATTGGAGAAATGGAACATAACGGAGTATCTCGACTTGGAGATATCAACGATTTTGAGGTTTATAACTTTGGACATCTATTTACCGCTGCTTGTTTACACAAACGCGTGACTGATAAGGATCATTTCTTATCTATTGCCATAAAAGCAGCTGAATATCTAGAACATCTTTATGAAGAAAGTGCTAAGACTGATGAAGTTCAGACAGCTGTTTGTCCTTCTCACTATATGGGGCTCATAGAACTTTATCGCACTGTTAAGAATGAAAAATATCTGAAACTTGCAATCCTTGCTATTTCATTGAGAGATTCTGTAAAAGATGGTTTGGATGATAATCAAGATCGTCTTGCATTAAAGGACCACGATAAAATCATTGGTCATGCTGTACGTGCCAATTACTTATATGCTGGAGTGGCAGATCTATACCTGGAAACAGGAAAGGAAGAATATCTTCAGGTTTTACATAAGGTTTGGAATAATCTCATCCATGAAAAAATTTATATCACAGGTGGCTGTGGCGCTCTTTATAATGGGGCTTCCCCTTATGGAAACTTTTTTGTTCACCAGCTGGTTCATCAAGCTTATGGTTATGAGTATCAACTACCAAATGTCACTGCTTATAATGAAACTTGTGCATCTATCGGTTCTGTTATGTGGGCTTATCGTATGTTCCAGTTAGATCCCAAGGCGGAATACTTTGATTTAATAGAACGCACCATGTTGAATGTTAACCTTGCTGCTGTTAGTTTAGACGGAACCAAATACTTCTACGAAAATATGCTTCGTAGAGCAAAGAAACTTCCATACGAATTGGTCTGGCCCCTTACTAGAAGTGAGTATATTTTAAGCTATTGCTGTCCTCCAAATCTTGCAAGAATCCTTTCACAGTCCAGTGAATACGCCTATACCGTCTCTCCTAATAACCTTTGGATCGGTATGTATGGAGCCAATAAAGCCACTATCTCACTACCTAATTCTTCCACAAAGACAGGGGAGAAGTCCTTATCTCATGAAATAACATTTGAACTAACACAAGAAACCCATTATCCTTATGATGGAAAGATAAGATTTACCATTGACCACGTTAAGGGTGGAGAATTTCAACTGCAATTACGCATACCAGGATGGGTAGAAAAAGGAAAGATTACTTCTCCAAACTCGGTTGTAGAAGTAACAAGTGATCACGCCTCTTCCTACTTACCAGTTACCATAACCGAGAACTGTATCATCGAAGTTGATTTTGATATGACTGCACATTATACTATTTCACATCCTTTGGTTGAAGAAAACAACAATCAGGTTGCTGTGGAACGCGGTCCATTGGTATACTGTATGGAAAGTCCAGATAGTTCTTTGGATACCTTAGACGACTTGCTCATGGATCCAGATGCAACATTTACGCCTGTAACTCTTAACATAAAAGGTCGTACTGTAATAGCACTAAAATCTCAGGCTTATTATATGACTCGTGATGAAAACCATAACCCTAATGCTCTATATCAACCGTTGAGGTATCAAGGATTACAGAAAACAGAGATTCAAATGATCCCATATTTTGCTTGGGATAATCGTGGAATAGGAGAAATGAGAATCTGGATGCCAGTCCTTTATAAAATATAAGAATCATGGACGTCTACAAAGTGGTCCGCACGTTATAACGGTACGCAAGAAAGGAAAAAGAACATGGCAGAAAAGAAGAATGTATTTTCAACGTCCATAGGAACAGAAAATGTAGTAGACCGTATTGTAAAACAAATTACGGATAAAATTATTTCTGGAGATTTAAAACCAGGAGATAAATTACCAACGGAACCAGATTTATGCCAAGCTTTTCAGGTAGGTCGTAACTCTGTTAGAGAGGCTATAAAAATATTATGTGCTTACGGTATTCTCTATATCAAGCGTGCAGAAGGTACTTTTGTCAATGATAAATACTCTCACAAAATGCTAGATCCTATGCTTTACGGAATCTTGCTACAAGGGAATTTTGCAGATGATATCATCACCTTAAGAAAAGTATTGGATACAGGTATTCTCCATTCCGTTATCCATACAGTTTCACCTGAACAAATACAGCGATTATATAAACATTTGGATACCATGAAAAAACTATTATCAGATGCTTTCTTAGATTTTGATGCACTCTTTCAAGCTGATGTGAATTTTCATAGCGAAATCACATCATTTACCAAAAACGATATGCTTTTTTCTATGTATTCTTATGTAGATCGTATTACTCATCCATCTAGAGATCATGCCTTAAAGATCATCTTAGATGGTGATGAAAAAGAAGCATTTATACAACTGCACCAAAAACTCATAACCATTATAGAAACAAAACAATTAGATGAAATAGATGAGGTTTTAAACAATCATTATAAATTCTGGAAACAGGTGGTCTAGCCCTTTTCTAGAAGAAAGGAATTCATATGGATGTACAGTCTATAAGTTTATTGGAATCTTATCCAGAAATAGATTCCGTAAAGGTAAACAATCTTCTTACAGAAGAACTCTTTGATTTTTCTCCAAAGATCGTTGTATTAGATGATGATCCGACGGGTGTCCAAACTGTTTTCGGTGTCTACGTCTATACAGATTGGGAAAAAGATACTTTAACCCACGCTTTTAAAGAAGAGAACCAAATGTTTTTTATTCTGACTAATTCCAGAAGCCTATCTGAATCTGAAACCGTCAAGGTACATACTGAAATTGCAGAAAGACTTTGTCAGGTTTCAAAAGAACAAAACCAAACCTTTCTTCTCCTCTCTCGTGGTGATAGTACCTTAAGAGGACATTATCCCTTAGAAACGGATACCTTAAAAGAAACCTTAGAAAGGAACCTTCCTTATTCATTTAACGGCGAAGTTTTTTGTCCTTTTTTCCCAGAAGGAGGACGCTATACTTTTCATAACATTCACTACGTAAAAGAAGGGGAGCACTTAACTCCTTCAGGAAATACTGAGTTTGCTAGAGATCAGACCTTTTCTTTTCAATCCTCTGATTTAACAGAATATATAGAAGAAAAAAGTAAGGGAAACTATACAAAAGAATCCTGTGTCGTTATTTCTTTAGAAGAACTACGCAGCCTATCCTTTGATCCTATCACGATGAAATTACTTCAAATGGAACAGTTTCAAAAAGTAGTTGTAAATGCCATTACTTATACAGACTTAAAAGTTTTTACCATATGCTGGATACGTGCAATGAAGAAAGGGAAGCATTACATGGCAAGATGTGCCGCTGCTCTTCCTAAAGTGATTGGTAATATTTCTGATAAACCATTCCTGAAAGGAAGGGAGTTAATCGCAAAAGGAACTACAAATGGTGGGCTAATTATCATTGGATCTCATGTGAAAAAGACAACAGAACAATTTAAGGCTTTATTAGAATCCCATACTCCTTTAGAATTACTTGAATTTAATGTGAATTCATACTTCAAAGAAGGTGGGTTAGAATCTGCGGCGAAAGAAGTTCTAACACAAGCGGAAAAACATATACAAAGCGGAAAAACTGTTTTGATTTATACAAGTCGCAAGTTACTTGCACCGAAAGACTTTTTAGAAGAAGAATTACTCTCTTTATCCGTTAAAATATCAGAGTCTTTAACTTCTATTGTTTCTATGCTCCACGTAAAACCATCTTTTATTCTGGCTAAAGGTGGAATCACTTCAAGCGATGTAGGAACCATTGGATTACATGTAAAAAAGGCCTTAGTATTAGGGCAAGTAAAACCAGGTATTCCTGTATGGCTCACTGGATCCGAAAGTAAATTTCCAAATATGCCATACATTATCTTTCCAGGAAATGTAGGAACATCAACCACGTTAAGAGAAATAGTTGAGTCTTTAATTTTAGGAGGTCATTTTCATGAGGAAACGTAAAGTCATTATCTCTGTTGCACCTGTTTCAGGAGGAATCTTGGTAAACTCCGACGAACTCGCAATGGATATCTTAAAAAGTGTAAAGGCTGGTGCAGCTATGTGCCATTTACATAGTCGGACTCCAAAGGGTGAGCTGACCTCAGATACTACTTTTATAGAAGAATGTTTTAATAAAATCAAAGAGAAAACAGATGTTGTGGTGCAGGTATCAACAGGTGGTGTTTCTCAGATGAATATTGTGGAACGTTGCGCTCCTCTAGAATACCATAGAGCCGAAAGTGCCTCTTTAAATGGTGGTACTACCAATCTTGGAGAATTGGTGTATATCAATTCTTTTGAGGATATCCGCTTCTGTGCACAAAAAGTTTACGATCATGGAATCATACCAGAAATTGAAGTCTTTGATATCGGTATGATCAACAATATTATGTCTACTAAGCAAGAAGTAGATTATCGAGAACCCCTTATTTTTAATCTTGTTTTTGGACATAAAGGTGGAATGCAACCTACTATAGAGAGCCTTACTGCATTCCGTTCTTTTGTACCAGAAGGTGCCTTATGGGGTGTTACTCATTTTGGCCGAGATAATTGGAGCTTTCTTGCAGCTGCAATCGCTATGGGGGCTTCTATTGTACGGATCGGTTTTGAAGATAGCCCATACTTATCAGAAAATAAAACAGCAGAATATAATTATGAATTGGTGGAAAGACTCGCACATCTAGTGCAAGCAATGGATTTTGAAACTGCCACACCAAAAGAAGCTAGAAAAATCCTGGGAATTTAAGAATATGAAAAGCTTATGAGAAGGGATGGTGATATCCTTGAGTGCTCCTCATAAGCTTTTCTTTCTCTACTTGCCAACTATAAGAAATTCATAACGGCTTTCTCATGGTTATATGTATTTTTGTTGTATCTATCTTGTGAAATCAGACTTTCTTAGTTTTCATCAATAATCACGGTTCCTGTTGTATAATAAATCACATGTCTCTTTCCCTCTTCATCATCAAATAAAATACGGCTTTCATCGTATTGTACATCGAATTTTCCTTTATACTCTTTGATTATCTCACCATTAATATCATAAACTGTTACCGTTCTTTCCATTCCAGTAACACTGCTTTGCAATGTCTTTCGCGAACGTGATCCTGCTTGGGTACCAAAAAAATACCA
This sequence comes from Candidatus Merdenecus merdavium, assembly GCA_018715425.1. Classification (GTDB taxonomy): domain Bacteria; phylum Bacillota; class Clostridia; order Lachnospirales; family Lachnospiraceae; genus Merdenecus; species Merdenecus merdavium. The sequence continues at coordinate 242 of DVLR01000179.1, read as the reverse complement.
TATGATAATTCCTACAACTATTAAAATAGCTAATACAATTCCTGTTTTTGCTCTTGATTTAATTTTCGTTATATCTGCCATGTTACTCCCTCCAATTTCCTCATTCTTAATGATTACAATAAGCCAGTTTAAAATTATATTGTTATGCCGAGTTTATCATATTTTCTTTATGGTAACAAGATATTTCTCCCATATTTGCATTATCATGGTTTTAAGGTATAATAGAGACATAGTTATATTTA
>DVLR01000178.1 GCA_018715425.1 Candidatus Merdenecus merdavium | reverse complement strand
TTTTAAGTCATGAGAAATATTACTGATTAACTCTTTATTTTCCATATCGAATTCTACTTTTTCTTCCGCAGATTCTTTTAATCTTTGGCGCATCTCTTCGAAATCTCTACAGAGCTCTCCTATTTCATCTTGGCTATCCGATATCAATACAAAATCAAGGTTTCCTTCTTTGATCTCCTGGGTAGCAATTTTTAGTTTTCTAAGGGGATCCATAATCCCTCTATAAATCCAATACGTCAACATCATAGCTGTTAAAAACAAAATCAAAACAATAGCAATTACCATATCCCGAATGAGTCCTTTAAATTGAGGAATCATATTTTGGATAGGGGTAATTAAAAAAACACTCCCCTTTACATCCTTATCAGTGATAAAATCAATTTGTTTTACTAAGGCTTGTATATCTTTTCCAATATATCGACCTCCACTGACATCACCATAGGAAGGCAGCTCTGATTGAATCGTTTCTAAATTTTCATTCATCCCTGCGTAGATCACATTTTTTTCTTCCCTAACGATTAAATACGAATACTTAATATCCAATTCTTGATTCAGCTGTTCTTGATACTCTTGATCCAAAAATAGCTCTGGTTCTTTCTTTGCTATTTCAACAACCTCATCATATATCACCTGAGTAAATCGATTCAACATCCTGGTAGAGTTGGATAAATCTTCGTAAGTTACATTTTCGATTCCATAACTTTCTTCTATGGATCTGATTTGATATTGACTAACGATGCAAAGCACCATTCCTGCTAATATGATAGGAACTAAGATAATAATGAAAAACGAAATAATCAATCTAGTTTTTAGTTTCATCTATTCTCTTACCACCTTTTCTTTATCTGAATATTATCTAGTTTATTATCCGTTTTTATTGATATATACTACTTTAGAGATACCTACTGATGTTACTATTATAGCATAGGATATTTACTTATACTCATAAACAAATATAAAGATTATAAACTTTTCATAAATGACTTGCAAAACCATATCATAATAGAAAGAATCTTGATAATAAAAAAACCAGTATAGATGGATGGAACCATATTATACTGGTTTTTTTATTTATCTAATAACAACTTTACTACACAGTAAAGTTAATTTCTCTTTTTGTTCTTGTGTACTGATAATAACGGACTCCCGCCGCATCAAGCATTCTCTTAGAAGCCACTACAGATGGCGTTCCATCATACTTATCACTATCATATACGATTGTTTTTATTCCAGCCTGAATAATCGCCTTGGCACACTCGTTACATGGGAATAAAGATACATATAACTTTGCACCCTCTAAACTTCCTCCACGATAGTTTAAAATAGCATTTAATTCACTATGTGTTGTATATAAATATTTTGTTTCTAAATCTTCCCCATCTCTAGACCAAGGAAATTCATCGTCAGAACATCCTAGGGGAAGGCCATTATATCCCATAGATAATATTTTGTTGTCGCTACTTACTATACATGCTCCAACTTGTGTATTGGGGTCTTTTGATCGCATTCCTGATAAAATTGCAACCCCCATAAAATACTCATCCCAGGTAATATAATCCTGCCGTTTTTGACTCATACCCTTCTCCTTTGTATCTATTTTTCTTTCACATGACTTTGTCAATGACTCATTCCATGGATTATTTACTTCGTACCAAAAATTCTATCTCCTGCATCACCAAGACCAGGTACAATGTACCCATACTCATTTAATTTTTCATCTAATGCACCAATATAAATATCTACATCTGGATGCTCCTCCTGCATTCTTTTTACTCCCTCAGGTGCTGCAAGGATACACATAAACCGAATATTGGTTACACCCTTTTCTTTTAATAAATGAATCGCTGCTACAGAAGATCCTCCTGTAGCAAGCATTGGGTCAACAACAAATGTTTCTCTTTCCTTTAAGTCAGCTGGTAACTTACAGTAGTATTCTACGGGATTCAATGTTTCTGGATCTCTGTATAAACCAATGTGTCCTACTTTTGCAGCAGGGATCATATCAAGCATACCATCAACCATTCCAAGACCAGCTCTAAGAATCGGAACAATGGCTAACTTTTTACCCTGTAATTCCTTTGCCATCATTTTGCACATTGGGGTTTGAATTTCTACATCTGAAAGTTTTAGATCACGGGTTGCTTCATAACACATCAATTTAGAGATTTCACATATCATCTCTCTAAAATCCTTTGATCCCGTTTCTACTCTTCTAATGATTCCTATTTTGTGCTGAATTAATGGGTGATCCATTACCATTACTTTTGACATTTTGCCCTCCTGCGTACTCTAAAATCTTATTGTTTCATCTTATTATCAGTTATCTTTTTCACTTTCAAGTAAATCTATTCTTCTTTGATGTCTTTCTTCTCCTGAAAATGGAGTATTCAAAAAAGTATCTACAATCTTGAGTGCAAGTCCTGTACCTACAACTCGCCCTCCTAATGCCAGAATATTAGCATTGTTATGAAGTCTTGTTGCTTCTGCCATAAAACAATCCGTACATAAAGCTGCACGAATACCTTTTATTTTATTAGCTGCAATGGAGATTCCAATTCCAGTACCACAAATCAAAATTCCCTTACTGCAAACTCCATCTTTTACTGCATGAGCTACAGCCTTTCCATACTCTGGATAATCAACAGATTCAGGACCATAGCTTCCATAATCCTTATACTGTAGTCCATTATCCTCTAAATACTTTATAATCTCTTGCTTTAACTCATATCCACCCTGATCACTGCCTAACGCTATCATAACAATTCCTCCTCATTTAATACGACTACTAATCGTTTTATTAATACATCTAAAATTTCAAAGCATTCTCCGTAGTCAACCAGTGCGCCGCCTACAGGTGCTTTCACTGCTCCATCCACTTTTAAATATTCTCCAATGGAATACACATTACATGCATTGTTATACTCGCTTATAATTTTGTTTTTTTGTTGAGACTCCATAGTCAACACTAGACATCTTTCTGAAAAATCCTCCTCTGTTAATGCTACAGAGGTATGACCTTTTATATTCAGTCCATTGCTGACTAATACTGCTTCTGCTTTTTGATTCATCGGCTCTGGAAATAACACAACGAGACCGCGTGATTCAACCTTAAGGGGAGCTAAAAGAAACTTACTTTTCATAATAGCCTCTGCCATAGGTCCTCGACAAGTATCACTAGAACTTACAAAAAGTAACTTGTCATATCGTTTCATAAGCATACTCCTTCTAAGATATTTTCTTCTTATATACCATGGTGCCTATCTTAATATTCATCCTTTTTATACTTTGATCACATGATGACCAGCCGCTTTTAGTAGGCGATTCATAATAGCCTGTCCCAGCTTCGGAGTCTTAAAAGATTCTGAATAAATACGATCGATATCGATTTCATCAAATTCCCTTAAAACCCCATATAAATGTTTTGCAATGGTCTCTTCCTTTTTTCTTGTGCCAATGCTCTTTACCACCTGACTTTGATATAAATGAATGGTATCATCGGTACCTATTACACCTGATTTTTTGCCATCCTTCTTATCTTTTAATACCATTTGATTGATGGTTTCTACTACTTTATCTATTTCGCCTTCTATAATAATCAGCTCTGCTTTGGGAGCATAATGTTTGTACTTCATACCTGGTGCTTTCGGCTTCGTATGTTTATCTACTTGAAGACCTGGATCTACTAAAACATCTCCTATGACCTGCTGCAACATTTCCTGAGTAATGGCTCCTGGTCTTAGAATTGTGGGAACTTCAGCACTCATATCTATAATGGTAGATTCAAGTCCTATTCCCACATCTCCTCCGTCTATAATAACATCCACTCTTCCTTTTAAATCCTCTATTACGTGTTTTGCACAAGTTGGACTGGGTCTTCCAGATGTATTGGCACTAGGTGCCGCTACATACTTCCCTCCCTGTCTAATAAGCTCAAGTGCAATAGGATGGTTTGGCATACGGACTGCTACAGTTTCTAGGCCTCCGGTAGTCTCATAAGGCACAACATCACTTTTTTTAAAAATCATTGTTAAGGGTCCAGGCCAAAAGGTTTTCGCTAAAGCTTTTGCCTGCTCCGATACTTCCTTAACAATATAAGGTAAATCGTCCATATCAGCAATATGAATGATCAAAGGATTATCCGATGGCCTTCCTTTGGCTTCATATATCTTGGCAGATGCATGAGGATCTAAAGCATTACCACCTAATCCATATACTGTTTCGGTAGGAAAGGCAATGGATTTTCCTTCTTTTAAAAATTTACCTGCTTGTTGAATGAACTCCCTATTTATTTGATGTTCTTCTATGGTTAATACCTTAGTATCCATCTACTTCTTCCTCACTAATAAAATTTTATCCTATCCATTATACCACTAGCAGCAGTAAAGGAAAACCTCTTTTTCACTTTTTGCAACTAAAAAGAACGATGGTTGAACATCGTCCTTTTTATATTTTCATGATTTACTTTTTAATTTTACAATATAATCCTTTATTTCAACTGCTTTATGTAGTCCTCTACTCCCTTAAAAATATGAGTAACTAATTCATCTTGATAAGCATCATCAATTAATTTATTGGCCTCAGCCTGGTTAGATAAAAATCCACATTCTACAATCACCGTAGGACAACTTGTTTTCTTTAATAAGTAATAGTTATCGTTAGCCTTAGCGACCCTTGGTTTATCAACTTTTAGCCCTGTATTTAAGGCCTCTTGAATACTTTCAGCTAACACCTTTGCCTGATCAGAATGGGAAAAATAAAAAATTTGTGGACCATGAACAGATTCCTGTTCATAGCTATTTTGATGGATACTTACTGTTATAATAGGATCTACCTCTTGAATAATCTCACACCTTTTTTTCATATCTGCTATCTTTTTATTGGAGTCAGAATC
>DVLR01000016.1 GCA_018715425.1 Candidatus Merdenecus merdavium | reverse complement strand
TCTCCCCATGGTGTCACAGCAAGGTATTCCGTTCCTGATCCACATCCTGATAACCTTTTATATACACAAGGTCCACCTGTTAAATCTATCATAAAGTGGAAGAAATTAAAACCTCTACCCTCTTTTTCTCTTTTTATCATCTCTTTTGCCAAAATATCATATTGCTCACAAATATAAGGAACATCTTCTTCTCTAATAGCGTAGGGCTCATCTGGAAGAGATACTACGGGCTCAACCGAAATCTGTTTAAATCCTAAATCTGCTAAATGCAAAACATCTTTGGCAAAATCTAAATTTTCTCTTGTAAAGGTACCTCGAACGTAATACTTTTCTTGATTTCTACTCTCAGCTAATTTTTGAAATTTAGGTACTATTAAATCGTAGCTTCCAAGCCCTTTTCTAAAAGGTCTCATATGATCATGAACTTCTTTTCTACCATCAATACTAAGTACAACGTTGTCCATTTCTTGATTAACAAACTCCATCACTTCGTCATTTAGTAAGACACCATTGGTGGTTAAAGTAAAACGAAAGAGCTTATTGTTGGTTTTTTCAAGTTCACGACCGTAGTGCACTAGATCTTTTACTACCTGCCAATTCATCAGAGGTTCCCCTCCAAAAAAATCTACTTCTAAGTTTCTTCTGTTTCCAGAATTCTTTACTAGAAAATCTAAGGCTTGTTTACCAACCTCATAACTCATAAGAGCTCTACGGCCATGGTATTCCCCTTCTTCAGCAAAACAGTATTTACAAGCCAAGTTACAATCATGAGCAATATGTAAACAAAGAGCCTTTACAACAGTTTCTCTCTTCTTAAAATCCATAATAGCATCTTTATATACATCTTCTGTAAATAAGCCACCTTGTTTCTCTAACTCTCTACATCCTTTGATGGCATCTTTGATATCTTCTACTTTATATTGATTCTTTAAAGATTCTATAATCTCATTTTCATGGATTTTCTGCTCTAAAAGCGGAATAACGTCATACACTACATCATCCACTACGTGGATCATTCCACTATTTACATCAATTACGATGTTGTATCCGTTGTTTTTATATTGATGAATCACGGTTCTTCTCCAATCTATTTATAACTAAATTTTCTTTTGGTTTGTTGTTTCTACACAGTAAAAGCCGTCGCTAACAATATGCAACGGCTTCTACCAACATGACTATTTATTGTTTTCGCAACTTTGATTTCCAACGGTGCAAGAAGTCTTACATGCTGATTGACAGGATGTCTGACATTCGCCACATCCACCTTTTTTCAATGTGTTTTGAAGTGTCTGTGTATTCAGTGTTTTAATACCTTTCATTATTTACCTCCTTATGTACATCAACCTTCCTTCATTATATCATATAGATACATGAAATCAAAGTATTTTTTATTTTAAGACAACATTCCTCCTAGCATACCTCCACCTATGCACATGATAAATGTAGTAGCTATATTCATCCAATCACTTTGGATTGTTTTGTTTACCATAAAAGATACGATCATCAGCACGATAAAGTAACTACAGCCAATTGCCATACCCCATATAAACTTCCTGCTCTTCATACTTTTACCAATAATAAACCCACCTAAAAAGCTGGATATGATATAGATAAGAATAATTCCAACAGCTATTTTTCCTCTATCTAAATCAAACTTGAAAAGCAATAATGCCAATAATAGTAAGGATACCCCTGTTATAATATAAGAGACTAACAAGGATTTTAAGACTACCATGGCCAGTGATTTCTTTTTTATAACTTTGTCCATATTGATCACCCTCCTCTTCTTAAATATATGCATCCATTTAACGAATATGACTATGTTTTAGCATAGATTTAAGAAAGAGTCTGGCAATGGCTAGGATAAGAACTGTTATTTTACTTCTGGATCACTGCCTTCTTTTGAACCATTGATCTCTTTGTTTTTATTTCTGTTCATAACCACTACAACTGCTATGGCCACAGCAGCTATAACTAAAAGAATCAAAAATGGTAAGATAGATGTTGTATCTGATGTTTTTGGTGCAACCATTTTACTAACTTTGTTGTTGTTTTGATTGTTGCTGCTTTGATTCTTGTTCTTGTTATCGTCCTTATTTTTATTAACGTTGGTCTGATCAGTTTTGTTATTTTCTTTACTAGGATTCGTTGTGTTACTAGTATCCTCATTGGTTTGATCCATGATCTTATTAGGATTTACACCAACAATAACCTGACTACCTGATAAATCAAAAGGGCTAAAGGACGCCGTTTCGAAAATGACTGTATTACCAGAAATATTTGGTGTAATATATTCTATTGTTCCATCCTCCAAATAATGAAGAATCACTAAGTTTTCGTATTCTTCTAAATTATTAACAGGTATGTAAATCACTGCTTTTTTACCTTCTGGCAGATGGTATTCCTGATCTTCTAATAAATCCCAAAGTTTTATTTCATATGGAAGAATGATTTCATCAACCTTTGCATCTTGGCTATGTTCTGATTTCTCTTTTAATTGTGCTTCTAACTGCACATACCATGGTAAAAAATCAGCTTTTACTGTCACTCCATTACTAGTTTTATTCATCTTACCAGCTTGCTCTATAGCCTGCTCTAATTTTTTATTACTAGTTGAGGTTATCATGGCTTTTTCCGTATCTTGCAAAGAATCATACTTTTTATAAAGATCAATAAGATGACTGATATCTTCTTTTGTTAAGGTTTCTGGAAGAGAAACAATTTCTTCTTCTACTTTTACTACAGCTTCTGGAATCTCATGAACGATTTGGATTTCCTCAGTTTCTTCTTGTACCTCTTCTGTCTCTTGACTCTTTGTTTCTTGGGCTTTTGTTTCTTGGGCTTTTGTTTCTTGACCCACTCTTTCTTTTTGTTCTATCTCTTCCCTTTCTTGTTCAGAGCTTTTTAAGGAACTTCCTTCTCCTTGACCTTGTGATAACTCCATATCTTCTAAGGAAGTTTCTTCTTGATCTACCTCTGCATCTGGAAAGATCACTTCCATAGGATTGGCTTCTGTAATAGTAACATCAGCATAGGCTACTGATTCTTCATAGATATCGGTCTCTTTGGAAGTTGCTTTGATTGTATAGGTTCCTACTTCTGTAGGCAGACCATCTATATAATCATGGTCATCTAAAGATTTCAGTTTATAACTATAAACCACCTCTGCTTTACTTGTATTCGTAAGTAAAACTGGAGATAAAGGATTTCCATAGGTAACATTTTCACAACTGATAGATAAGTCATTTGGAAGCTTT
>DVLR01000177.1 GCA_018715425.1 Candidatus Merdenecus merdavium | reverse complement strand
CAAATGATGAGTTTTATCGTAAGCGTCAAATAAAACGGTGCATTGAATCCTACTCTTATTATTGAGATAATCACTCTAAATACTTTCAGAGTTTTCAGAGCACTCTGAGAACTCTGATAACTATAAGGAGTGACTTTAAATGGATGTAAAGAAAGTAACTCAGGATGTCCGTTTACAGCAATGGGCTAATACTATACGAGAATGTAATGCAAGTGGTCTTAGCGTAAAGTCTTGGTGTAAGGAACAAAATATCGGAGAAGGCAGTTACTATTACTGGTTAAAAAAACTTAGAAAGTCTGCCTGCGATTTAATGTCAGATGAAAAGAAATTTGTACCAGTTCATGTGCCAGATGTGGCATCCGAAACACAAAGTTCTTCCCATGCAATACTAATTCATAAAGGTGATATCTCAATCGAGTTTCCGAATGATATACCACTAAGTACAATTATCAGTATTCTGGAGTATCTTCAATGTTAGGCGATATATCCCAGGTTGATGAGATTTACATTGCCTGCGGATACACCGACATGCGAAAAAGTATTGACGGACTTGCTGCAATAGTACAACAGAATTTCAAAATGGATCCATTCAGTAATGCTCTATACCTTTTTTGTGGTAGAAGAAGTGATCGAATTAAAGCGTTATTATGGGAAGGAGATGGTTTTTTACTTCTATATAAAAGATTAGAAAACGGCCGTTTCCAATGGCCACGTAATGAAGAAGAAGTTCGTAGAATAACCCCACAAGAGTTCCGTTGGCTTCTTGAAGGTCTATCGATAAACCAACCAAAAGCAGTTAAAAAAGTGAATATAAAATCTGTCTTATAAAATATCAAAAACCCTTGAAAACACTGGATTTATGTCACTTTTTGTGCTATAATAACGATAGATTATAAAGAAAGGAAATAGGCAAATGGATCAGGTAAATAACCTTCAAAAAAGAATAGCCGAATGAGAGCTTGAAAACAAAAATCTTCATGAGATGGTAGAATACCTGACCCGTAAATTATTCGGAAAAGGTTCAGAGACATCAAAATCCCTTGGTATAGAAGGGCAGATGTCTCTTTTTGATGAGGCAGAACAAGAAGCAGATCCTACAGTACCAGAACCAACTCTAGAAGAGGTTTACGTTGTATGTAAAAAGAAGTATAAAGGCCAACGTAAGGAAAAGTTGGATAAACTTCCTCATGATAAGGTTGTTTTTCGTCTGGCTTCTGAAGACCTTTCCTGTCCACAGTGTGCTTCGGAATTAATAAGGGTTGGAGAAGAATTTATAAGAACAGAAGTAGAATATATTCCCGCAAAAATACATGTAATTGATTACTATAGAGAAACGTATGAATGTCGTAAATGTAAAAATACAGAACAACCATATATGGAAAAATCCCCTCTTCCAGCACCAGTAATTCCTCATTCCTTTGCATCCCCTGCTTCTGTTGCACATGTTATGTATCAGAAATATGTGAATGCAATGCCGCTTTACCGTCAGGAAAAAGATTGGAAAAACCTAGGTCTTAACTTAAAGAGGCAGACCATGTCAAACTGGATTCTAATAGCCTCACGAGATTGGCTTATGCCTATCGTGAATCTACTCCATCAGAAGATGCTAAAAGAAAAATACTTGCATGCTGATGAAACTAGAATTCAAGTGATGAATGAGAAAGGCCGGAAAAACACCACAGATTCCTTCATGTGGGTATATGGGACATATAAAGACTCCAAGTTTCCAATCCGGATATTTGAATATCATCCAACTAGAAATGGAGATCATGCGAAGGAATTCTTAAAAGGATTCCGTGGCTACCTCGTTTCGGATGCTTACCAGGGTTATGAAAAGGTAGACAATATCACTCGGTGCTACTGTTGGTCCCATCTTAGACGTTACTTTGTTGATGCACTACCAGCCGATATAAAGAAATCGGAAGCAACCCTTCCTAAGCAAGCAATTAAATACTGTAAAAAGCTATTCCAGATAGAAAAAGAAATAGAATCTCTATCTGCTGAAGAACGAAAAAACCAGCGTCAGAAACGGTCAAAACCTATTCTAGATGCTTTTTGGTCGTGGGTTGATAGCAATAAAGATAATTGTTTACCAAAATCAAAACTTTATAAAGCTTTTGGATATGCGCTTAACCAAAAAGAAGGATTAATGAATTTCCTTAAGGATGGAAACATAGCAATAACCAATAATCTAGCTGAGAATAGCATACGTCCCTTCACGGTAGGACGGAAGAATTGGCTGTTTTCCGGAAATCCAAAAGGAGCTGGGGCAAGTGCAGCTGTATATAGTATTGTTGAAACTGCAAAAGCTAACAATCTAAATCCATATGAATATTTAAGATATATTTTTAAATTTCTGCCTGGTGTACGTTTTAATGAAGAACCAGAATTTCTGGAAGACTTTCTTCCATGGAATCTTGACGTACAGGCATTCTGTAAGAACGCCGGAATGTGATTATTATAAATCATTATCCCGGCTTTTTCTATACACTTTTTTATTTGACGCTTACTTACAATTAAATAAAATCTGCCGAAAGCTCAGAGATAAATATAAATTCAAGTACGACATCAATGCGATTCTCTCTGACCTTATTTATGCCAGAGCTTTAGAACCTGCAAGTAAACGTTCTTCGTATAAAACAGCTTCCGAATTTATGGAAAAACCAACCTACAAACTCCATAATGTCTACCAGGCCTTAGATGTACTTGGTACGGAGTGTGATTTCATTCAAGCGGAAGTTTATAAAAACAGTCACTTTATCGGACAGCGCAATGATAAGATTCTCTACTACGATTGTACGAACTACTACTTTGAAATTGAGCAGGAAGATGGTGACAAAAAATACGGAAAGTGCAAAGAACACAGACCTAATCCAATGATACAAATGGGAATGTTTATGGATGGAGATGGCATTCCTCTTGCATTCTCTCTTTTTCCTGGAAATACGAATGAACAGAAATCCTTAAAACCACTCGAACAAAAAGTAGTTCAAGATTTTGGGTGTCAGAAATTTATCTATTGTAGTGATGCTGGGCTTGGTTCGGAAAGTATCCGTACTTACAATCATATGGGGGAAAGAGCCTTCATCGTAACTCAATCGATCAAAAATCTGCCTGCTGAAGACAAGGCATGGGCTTTGAACAGGAGTGGTTTCCGCAGAGTGTCAGATCATAAGCCAGTAAATCTCTCAGAAATTTCGGATGATGATACAGATTTGTACTACAAAGACGAACCATATACACCCCAAAAGATTCACCAAAGACTTATAATTACGTATTCCCCTAAATACGCACGTTACCAAAAAACCATAGGAGCTGCTCAGGTAGAACGTGCCGAGAAAATGATTCCATCGGGAAATACAAAGAAACAGCGAAAGAATCCAAATGACCCAGCAAGGTTTATAGGCACTCTTGCTACTACAGAAGATGGTGAAGCTGCTAAAATCAAAAGTTTTCTTGATGAAGACAAGGTTGCCAACGAGGAGCAATACGATGGCTTATATGCAGTCTGCACAGATTTGCTAGATGACGATGTGAGCTCCATTCTAAAAGTCAGCGAAGGAAGATGGCAGATTGAAGAATGTTTCCGCATTTTGAAAACAGATTTTTCTGCAAGACCTATTTATTTACAGGACGAAAATAGAATCAAAGTACATGTTCTTGTCTGTTTTCTTGCATTATTATCTTATAGAGTTTTAGAGAAAAAACTGGATTATAAATATACCTGCGAAGAAATTTTAGACACATTAAAAGCAATGAACTTTGCAGGGATACAGGAACAGGGATTTATTCCGATTTACAAACGCTTAAAAATCACAGATGATTTACACGATACCTGCGGTTTTCGTACAGACTACCAATTCATTACGAAAAGTCAAATGAAAACAATTCAGAAAAAAAGTAAAGGCAGAGAATAAAATACCATAGTCTGAAACGATGCGAAAAATCGCTGTATCCAGTATATTTACTGGAGTTACAGCGATTTTCTCTTCCTCAAACTGTCAAAGACAGGATTATAACACACTTATACAGTTACATCTTGTTTCAATTCTCGATATGCCACTTTTCTACGATATTTGGGTGCAAAGACTATGTGATACTTACAATTCCACTTCAAGCAATCTTAGAGAGTGCTAATGATACTTGTCGATTACTTCAAGACCAATTTGGTCAATCAGATCATAGGAAGAATCCATGACCGCTCTACTATCATCACCTTTATATAAAATAGGTTCTGAATTATCTAACGGATATTTTCCCCAAACAGCACTACAAAGTACATACCATTGGTCACCATCTGAATAATTTAAGAAAAGTATATACTCTTTCCCTTCACTCATCTTCTTATAATCCGCTACATGATATGTTACATTTTCTTTTGAATCATAGGCCTCATTTTCAAAAACAGGAATTGTATCACCAGTTTCAAGTTGCCGATCACTTTCATTTTTATATATTTCGGTTATTTTAACATTTCCAATCGTTCCTACAAAATAAACGCTCCCATGTTCATTTCTCCATATTATTGGCTCCTCTTCACTTGTTTTTTCAACCTTAACAATAATTTCCACATTGTTTTCTATGGCTTCTAAAGATTGATATTCATCAACTTTTGCTTCTACGCTTATATCAGTTGAATTCTCAGCGAAGTTCTGAGATTCTTTTTTTTGTGTTAGAGGATATATACATGCTATCACAACTAAAATCAGTAACAAACTTCCTCCCACAATAAACATTCTTTTTTTCATACTGTTCACCTCCTAATCTAATTTGGTAGTGTCAAGTTTGACTACCTTTTTTATTGTTTAAACCTTGATTTTACGGGAGTTTGCAATAAAAAGAGCAATGACCTCCCTTTTTTGGTATAATGTAAGCACCACACTCAACAG
>DVLR01000176.1 GCA_018715425.1 Candidatus Merdenecus merdavium | reverse complement strand
AAAGATATGCTTCTTAGAATCAAGGCACAGATGCTGTCAATTATGGCCCAGGATTATACAACGGATAGAATATTAAAGGAAGAAGAACAGTATAGTGGAAGACTGGAGGTTTACGTAGAGGAAGATCATTTTAAAGAGCTTAAAAAGAAAGGAATCAAACCAGAATATATTTATCAAATGGGAGAGGATGGGATTCGTCATCAGGTTGTGCCAGAGATGAATCAGTTCCTTATCTTAAGGGCAGACCAATCTATGAAAAAGACACAGCTTGGACGTTTTGACGGAACAAAAATAGTTCCATTACAATATAAGAAAAGTAAGCCGTATGGTGTGTCACCAAGAAATGTAGGTCAGTATTTTCTACAGGAAGCATTAATGAAATCTGCGGAAGATGCACCCCTTGTCATTGTAAAGGGAATGGCAGGTACTGCAAAGACATTTTATGCAGTTGCTGTAGGATTGGAAAAGGTATTCAATGCTGAAAAAAAAGAATACAGGAAAATTCTTATTAGTAGACCCAATGCACAATTTGATGATGATATTGGTTATCTTCCAGGAACGGAACAGGAGAAAATCTCACCCTTAATGCGACCGATTATCGATAATTTGGAACAATTGATCGATTCTGATTAAGAAGAACGGTATAAAGATGAGGAAGAGCTGCATGCTAAAATAGATGAGATATTTTCAAGGGGACTGATTGAAACAGAAGCGATGAATTTTATTCGTGGAAGATCCTTTGTAAATACATATCTGATCATTGATGAAGCTCAGAATATGACACCAAAACAGGTAACAGGTATTATTACCCGTGCTGGAAAAGGAACAAAAGTAATTCTTCTTGGAGATCCGAAGCAGATCGATAATCCATATCTGGACGAACAGACAAATGGATTGAGTTATGCATCGGAGCATATGAAGGACAGTCGGTTCTGTTATCAAATCACATTAAATGCGGAGGAATGTGAACGGTCAGAATTGGCTATGGATGCAATACAAAGAATGTAGAAAGATAGAGGCAAAAAAATTGAATGTAACATATAAGGATATAAAGACAAACAAAGAAATCAATCACTATATTACCATGGGAGATGAAATACTTGGAGTACTTGGATATACAGACCATTCGCAAAAACATGCAGTGATTGTTGCTGAACGTGCAGCAGGGGTATTAGAAGTATTGGGATATTCAAAAAGAGAAAGAGAATTATGCAAAATAGCAGGATATATGCATGATATAGGAAATTGTGTGAATCGTTGGGATCACGCACACAGCGGAGCAATTATGGCAATGCAGATACTGAGGAGTCTTGATATGAGTGCAGAAGATATTTCGGTTGTGATTTCTGCAATTGGAAATCATGACGAAAAAACTGGAACTGCAGTAAATGCCGTTTCTGCAGCCATTATTCTGGCAGATAAAACCGATGTACGGAGAAACCGTGTACGTAATAAGAAAAAGTCCAGTTTTGACATTCATGACCGAGTAAATTATGGTGTACTTTCAACGGAACTTACAGCGAACCCTGAGAAAAAAGAAATACATCTGAATCTAGAATTAGATGAAGAAAAATGTTCTATATTAGATTATTTCGAAATTTTTACAGATAGAATGCTGATGTGCAGGAGAGCTTCGGAGATGTTGGGAATGCATTTTAAGTTTACGGTCAATGAACGAAAAGTATTGTGATTTAAAGCACTTAAATATAATTATAAAAGGAGAAACCTAGATGAAACAAGCGATTATTGATATTGGATCTAACTCAATGCGGGTAACAGTCTATGAGATTGATAAAGCCACATTCCGCATTCTTTTTAAGGAAAAAATCATGGCCGGGCTGGCTGGTTATGTAGAAAACAAAATCCTATCCCCTGAAGGTATTGAATGTGCCTATACTGGTCTTTTGAAATTCAAAGGAATTCTTGAATCACTAAATATTGATCACGTCGCTGTATTTGCCACCGCATCCCTTAGAAATATTAAAAACACTACGGAAGCAGTATCAGCAATCAAAGCAACGACGGGATACGATGTTGAAATTATCAGTGGAGAGGAAGAAGCATTCTTCGGTTACACAGGTGCTTTGCAGGATGTGAAGTTGTTAAACGGCGCATTTATCGATATTGGTGGTGCAAGTACAGAGGTTGTTCCCTTTGAAAAGGGAGCTGTACTTGCTGCGACAAGTTTCCCAGTTGGTTCCCTCAGTCTGTATAAAGATTGCGTCAAAAAGATTTTGCCAGGTGATGGATCGTTGAAAAGATTAAAAAAAGTCATATCCTCCGAAATTAGAAAACAAAACACATTAATCTTTGAAAAAAGGTCTCCATTAGTCTGTGTAGGAGGAACTTCCAGAGCAGTGTTGAATATTGCAAAGAAACTTTATGCCCTTCCATCGGGATGTCATACTGTTTCCAAAGCACAGTTGGATCACCTATGTTCAAAACTGTATCAATCAGATAGAAAAGCAATAGATATTGTGCTAAAGCTGGAGCCTGCTCGTATTCACACCATTATTCCTGGTATTATGATTCTTCAACATATATTTCATCTATTCGATGCCGATGAAATGGTAGTGAGCAAGTATGGTGTACGGGAGGGGTATCTATGCCAAAAGATCATTTAAATCAGCGTGAAACATGCGTATATCGTATGGTTCAAGGAGAATGAGTCTTTTTTAAATATATCTATGGTTACCTCTATTTTA
>DVLR01000175.1 GCA_018715425.1 Candidatus Merdenecus merdavium | reverse complement strand
GCACAAGGCCTTAGAAATTTTAGTAAATTCCAGTGAGGGAGAAGAGCAGTATTCTGAGGCTGCAAACCAGCTGGCAGACCTTTTTGATGAAGTTTTAATCGATGAGTATCAAGATAGTAACCTAGTTCAAGAAACCATCCTTACCAGCGTATCAAAAATTTGTCAAAATAAAAGAAATGTGTTTATGGTAGGAGATGTAAAACAGAGTATTTATCGGTTCAGGCTAGCAAGACCAGAGCTATTTATGGAAAAATATGAAACCTATGAAACCAATGATAGCCAGTGTCAAAGAATCGATCTTCACAAAAACTTCCGTAGTAGAGCAGAAGTTTTATCAGGGATAAACTTTATCTTTGATCAGATTATGGCTAAATATCTGGGGAATATCCAATATAATGAAGAGGCAGCCCTTTATCCAGGAGCAAGTTTTCCAGAAGGAAACAATCCTGATTTTGCTGCCACTGAAGTTCTACTTATTGATATGGAGGATGAAGGCGCAGATGAAGTAGAAGAAACAGCAAGAGAGATTGAAGCTAGAGCTATTGGTCATCGAATGAAAGAAATAGTAGGGAAAGAATTAGTATTAGATAAAGCCAGTGGAGAATATCGCCCAGCTAGATATCATGATATGGTCATTTTACTTAGGACCATAACAGGTTGGGCAGATACCTTTACTACGGTACTTGGAAATATGGGAATACCAGCTTATAGCACATCGTCTACAGGATATTTTTCCACTGTAGAAGTTCAGAACGTTTTAAGCTTATTACAGATTATGGATAATCCAAATCAGGAAATTCCATTGGCAGCAGTTTTAAGATCGCCTATGGTTGGATTAGTGGGTGAAGAGCTTGCTAAGATAAAAAGTGATTATGCTAATCTTACGTTCTATGATGCCTGCTTTTTCTATGCCAAGGAAGGAAAGGATGAAAATCTTAGAAAAAAATTAAAACATTTTTTAGATCAATTAGAAGGATTTCGTAAAAAAGTACCTTACACTCCAATGCATGAGCTTTTATTCCACGTTTTAGATGAAACTGGCTACGCTGATTATTTAGCCGCTATGCCAGCAGGGAAGAAGCGACGGGCAAACATTGAGATGCTAGTAGAAAAAGCCATTGCTTATGAGGCAACAAGCTATCGTGGGCTTTTTAATTTTATTAGATATATTGAGCAACTGCAAAAATATGAGGTGGATTTTGGTGAGGCCAGCACCATTGGAGAAAATGAAGATGCCGTTCGGATCATGAGTATTCATAAAAGCAAGGGTCTTGAGTTTCCTATTGTCTTTGCAGCAGGTATGGGAAAAAGCTTTAATACCCAGGATAGTAAAGCTAAGTTATCCTTACATCCTGAATTAGGTGTGGCAATGAATTACGTAGATCCAAATCTTAGAGTACAGTCACCAACCTTGCTTAAAAAAGTGATTCAAAGACAACTAGCACTAGAAAATCTAGGAGAAGAATTAAGAGTTTTATACGTGGCATTTACAAGAGCCAAAGAAAAGTTAATTTTAACAGGAACCGTGAAAAAACTAGGTGATAAGCTAAAAAGATGGAGTGTCGTTCAGGAACAAGAACAAGAAAAGTTATCCTTCCATATGCTTTCTAGTGCGAGAACTTACTGGGATTGGGTGCTACCAGCACTCATGAGGCACCCTTCTTTCACGGAGGTGTATGAGGCCTATGAAATGGATCCACATATAAGAAATAAAAAGTTGTATACAACTTCCGTACCTTTTCATATTCAAATCATTCCTTTGATGGAATTAATAGAAGAGGAAGTGGTCACTCAGGTAGAAGGAGAAATCACCAAGGAAATGTTGATGAATATCGATGCTCAAGCTGTTTTTAACTCTGAGGCCAAAGAGATTTTACATATGCATCTCCAGGAAGAATATCCATATGAAGAAGATAAGGATATCGTTAGTAAAGTAACGGTGTCTGAGCTTAAGAGGCGGGGGCAGGATCTCTACGAGGACGAGAGTGAGAGGTTATACGACGAACCAGATATGCTTCCACTGATTCCAGAGTTTATTGAGAATAGGAAAGAAGTTGCAGATGCAACGAGAGGTACTGCTTACCATAGAGTTTTACAGCTTTTAGAATTTGGCATAAAACTGAACAAAGAGGATGTAAAACAGTCCATAGAAACCTATATAGAAGAAGGGAAGATATCCCAGGAGATGGCCAATCTAGTTTATATCCCAAGTATTGTTTCGTTTTTAAATAGTGATATTGCACTGCGAATGAACCAGGCTGCTAAAACAGGAGATTTGTATCGTGAGCAACAGTTTGTTATTGGAATCCATGCAAATGCCGTGGATCAGAAGTGGTCCAAAGATGAAACCGTGTTAATACAAGGAATTATTGACGCTTATTTTTATGAAGGAGAAGATATTATTTTGGTGGATTATAAAACTGATTATGTCAGCTTTGGACATGAGGAGGAGCTCGTGGATAAATACCGAGTTCAGTTAAATTACTACGCCGAAGCATTAGAGAAAATCACTGGAAAAAAGGTAAAAGAAAAGATTATTTATTCCTTCTCACTTAGAAAATCTTTGGTGTTTTCTTAAA
>DVLR01000174.1 GCA_018715425.1 Candidatus Merdenecus merdavium | reverse complement strand
AAAATAAATACTATCTCTTCCTATCTTTGAATTTTCATGATAAAATATATGACGTTACCATGATCTACATAAGACGAGATCCATATTGTAAGTCTGGTAAACTAGAATGAATATGTTATTAAAGGAGACGTAAGTAACATGAAAAAATATTTATATACCTTACTTTTGGTTCTTTTTACCTCTGTCTTATTAACGGGATGTAAAAAGAAATCATCTATGGTAGAAATCGATGTGCAAGATTACGGGATAATCAAAGTAGAACTAGACCCAGATACTGCACCTATTACTGTTAAAAACTTTTTGAAATTAGCAAATGAAGGTTTTTATGATGGATTAACCTTCCATAGAATCATAGAGGGATTTATGATTCAAGGTGGTGATCCTTTAGGCGATGGCACTGGTGGCTCTAAAGAAACCATTAAAGGTGAATTTTCAGATAATGGAGTAAAAAACGAAATCTCTCATAAAAGAGGAACCATTTCTATGGCAAGATCCAGTGATTTTGATTCCGCCAGCTCCCAGTTTTTTATTGTACATGAGGATTCTACCTTTTTAGATAACCAGTATGCCGCCTTTGGCCATGTTGTAGAGGGAATGGATATTGTTGATGAAATTGCAAAAAATGTTCCTGTAGAAGATAGTAATGGAACCACATTACCAGAAAATCAACCCGTGATTCATAGCATAAAAGAGGTTAGCAAAAATTAAACGATGAAACATTACGAAAGCACCTTGTACTATCTCCCATAATAGTACAAGGTGCCAATTTTTATAATATTTCCCATCCTAAATTAGGATTTTCTATTAGTCTTCCGTCTTTTAGATATAAAATTCTCTGGTTACTACTTCCTCTAAATTGTAGTTCCAAATCTCTTAGTTCTTCCACAAATGGACCATCAATCAAAATATCAACAATGGATAAAAGCTTTCCAATGGAAGAATTGTCATTCTTCATTTTTTCTAATTGTTCGAATGTATATCCTGTATAGCATACAAGATCTTTCCCCATTTCTTTTACCTTACAACCTAATTGATACAAGGCCTCTGGTTGCCAAAAAGGTTCTCCACCTGAAAAGGTCATACCTTTTAACAGGGGATTTCTCTTAAATTTCGCAAAGATTTCTTCTATGGACATAATATCTCCGCCATGGGGATCGTGAGTCTGTGGATTATGACATCCTTTGCAATGGTGAGGACACCCTTGTGTAAATAGTGTGAATCGAATGCCAGGGCCATCAACAATAGACTCTTCTATCATTCCACTTACTCGTATATCAATTTTAGAATGATCATCAAATACCATGTTTTACTCTATCATTTACTTCTGCTTGTTTTGCATTATTAAAACGATCTACCGTTCCTACTAAATAACCTGTAATACGTCTAATCCTTTCAAATCCTACATTCTCTCCTACCATTTTGTTTTTATCTTCGTTAACTGCTTGGCTCATATTCTTCTCTCCTTATTTCATCCTCTAATACTGAGGAACATGATTGTATTTTCGTTGAATTTCTTTTAATTTCTCTAAGCTAATTGGCTCTCCAACACGCCTACCACATCTTGGGCAAACTTCATCTATTACTCCTGTGTAGCCACAGACTGGATCCCTATCTACTGGATGATTAATGGATCCGTAACCGATCCCTAATTCTTTCATATAACGAATGATCGTCTCAAATGCCTCAGGATTTTTACTAGTATCACCATCTAATTCTACGTAACTAATATGACCTGCATTTGTTAAAGCATGATAAGGTGCTTCAAGTTCCATCTTCTGATATGCCTTAATAGGGAAATACACTGGAATATGGAAGGAATTTGTATAGTAATCACGATCAGTAACTCCTTCAATCTTTCCAAAGCGTTTCTGATCAATAGCAACAAAACGCCCACTTAACCCTTCCGCTGGAGTTGCTAGTAAGGAGAAGTTAAGGCCTGTTTCTTTCGCCATTTCATCCATACGCCTTCTCATATATCCAATGATTTCAAGACCTAACTCCTGAGCTTTTTTACTTTCTCCATGATGTTCCCCAATAAGTGCTTTCAAAGTCTCAGCTAGACCAATAAATCCTACACTTAAAGTTCCATGCTTTAACACTTCAGAGACACTATCATCAGGACCTAAATCCTCTGTATCTATCCAAACGTGTTGTCCCATAAGAAATGGATAATTTCTCACCTTTTTACTACACTGAATCTTAAACCGATGAAGAAGTTGTCGTTTTACAAGTATAAGGCGATCTTCCAATAATTCATAGAACTTCTCCATGTCTCCTTCAGCTAAAATACCTAGCCTTGGTAAATTAATTGAAGTAAAGCTTAAGTTACCTCTTCCTGAGATAATTTCCTTGCTCTTATCATAATGGTTACTCATAACTCTAGTACGACATCCCATATAAGCGATTTCGGTATTATAATCTCCTTCTTTATAGTACTGAAGATTAAATGGAGCATCGATAAAACTAAAGTTTGGAAATAGTCTTCTAGCAGATGTTTGAATTGCTAATTTAAACAAATCATAGTTTGGATCTTCTGGATTATAGTTAATCCCTTCTTTTACCTTGAAAATCTGAACTGGGAAGATAGGTGTTTCGCCGTCTCCCATACCAGCTATGGTAGCTTTCAGGATATTCTTAATCACCATTCTCCCTTCAACAGAAGTATCTGTACCATAGTTCACAGAACTAAAAGGCACTTGTGCTCCAGCTCTTGAATTCATAGTATTCAAGTTATGGATTAAGGCTTCCATAGATTGATACGTTTGTTTGTCTGTACGTGATTCAGCTTCTTTTGAAGCAAACTGATGCGCTTCGACTAACTGTTCCCCTGTGATAGATTCTATGGATAAAAGAGCTAATTCTTCCTGATAACGATCTTTGTTTGACATGGTAGGCTCAATGCTGATTTTTTCTTCTATCTCTTCCATAATTTGATGAGCCTTTTCTTCATCCATGCAATATTTTACATTGAAATAAAGAGCCATCATCCTTAAGTACTCTTTGCGATACGTCTTAGCAACACCTTGTGCCATAGCATAATCAAAGTTAGGAATACTCTGCCCACCATGCATTTCGTTTTGATTCGATTGAATAGCGATACAGGCAAGAGCTGAATAACTCCTAATTGAATTTGGCTCTCTTAAAAAACCATGTCCTGTTGAAAAGCCGTTTTTAAACAATTGAATTAGATCAATTTGGCAGCACGTTTCTGTTAACATATAAAAGTCTTTATCGTGTATATGGATATCCCCATTGCTGTGTGCCAATGCAATATCTTTTGGAAGGATATAATTATCAATAAAATACTTTGCTCCTTCCGAACCATATTTTAGCATGGTTCCCATAGCTGTATCTGCATCAATATTTGCATTTTCTCTTTTTATGTCTTCGTCTTTTGCATCTGCATAAGTAAGCCTTTTATAAATATCCATTAGATCCGACTCTGACTGTCTGATTTTTGAATGTTCTGCTCTATATAAGATATATGCCTTTGCTGTTTGAGCATGCCCTGAACGAATTAAAACTTCTTCTACAATATCTTGTACCTTTTCCACATTCCATGCCACATCTGCACTTAGCTTGGAACAAACCTTTCCAGTTAAAACTGCTATTTCACCAGATGAAATAGCATCTTCTTTGACTGCTTGATTCGCCTTAGATATGGCATTTTTGATCTTGTCTGAATCAAAAGGTACAATCTTCCCATTGCGTTTTTGAATTGTATCAATCAAAATAACAAACCTCGCTTCCTATCTATATGTAGTGTTATTCACTTCAATACCACTACATCTTGTGCTATTATAGCCCTTTTGCTTTCAATAGTCAATAGACATACCTAACGATAAAACATCTTTTTATAGGTGACTTTTCTATCAACGATTTTCTTTTATTATAATTGCACAAAATATACCTTACTAGGAATATATCCTTTCAGTGAGGGCAAGTAGAAGGAACACTTATGGGTCTTTACTTCCCCCTCTTTACCATGATTTTCATTTAAAATTCGTATTCTTTTCCAGCCCTAAATACTTCTATCATTTCGTTGGTTAAACTAATATCTGATGCTTCTGTGGGAATATGATCTCGGTGATACCATGTTCCCTCTGATAACTCACTCTCTTGTAAAGTTATCTTATCATCCCCATCCAATGTAGCAAAATAACCAGAAAGTAGGGAGCCAGAAAATGGCCAAGGCTGACTCTTATAATATCTTATATTCTTTACTTTCAATCCTACTTCTTCCATGACTTCTCGACGAACGGTTTCCTCCAATGTTTCACCAATCTCTGCATAGCCAGCTACTAGGGCATATCTTTTGTGGGCTCTACCAGCATATTTTGTTAATAGAATACGGTCACCATGGGTAATTGCTACGATTACAGATGGTGATAAAGTTGGGTAAACAGTATTCTTACAATTTGGACACTGAAAAGCCCTCTCCCCTTGATGATGACTCATAGGAGTGGCACAGCGGCCACAGAAACGATTCACATCAAACCAATGATTCATTTGAACGGCAATAGCACTTGCATAGACCTTTCGTTTTGGCTTCATATCACGAATCTCATTGAGACTTTTATAAGTAAATCCTTCTTTTTCCTCCACTCTTACATCAAAAAGTAAAAAATAATCATTTTTATCAATGGAGAATAAAAAGTGACAAGATTTCGCAATATCAACTGGATCTAATCCAAGCTCATTTACTTTAGGAAGATTGATCCGAAGTTCACCTTCCTTATTTTTATAAGTCTTTAATAATACCTCACTCTTTTCATTACAAATACATATGTAATGGTCTTCCTTAATTGATTTGTTTCTATATTCATTTTTCAACACATAAGGCTGTATATCTTGAATCATCTATAGTCCTTTCCTTTTACTTAGTATCTTTTTTACTCTTCTGTTAGATCACTTGCTGCCATATTATTTTTTCGTGTTTCATATAGCAATCCTTTTACTCATTATAACGTTGATCCCTCTGTTTATCAATGCTATTATCTGATTTATACAATCAGGATCCCCTTTTAGTATCTTAGAATATGAACGATAGGTTGCTATCATCAAAAAAAAGAACCTCATAAAAGAGTTTCATATTTAGCTCTTCTACAAAATTCCTTTTCTGTTTACACAACATCTTTTATTTTTTAACTCTTTATCTAATATTTACTTCAAACTCCGCCTTATTATAGCCAGAAGCCTCTGTTAGTAATGTATCTTGAACCTCTCCGCTATGGATATAATATAAGAAGTAAATTGTTCCTATATATTTACCCGTTTCGGCTACTTTTAAATCAGAAAACTCTCTTTGCAGATCTTCCCATGTAATCCTCCCTATATAACTTTGATCCTTTTCATATAATGAATAGGTATACTCATCAAAGCTATCACTTGGTTGGATTGCTCTTCCGTAAGCCTCCAAATGAATAGACTCTCCTGGCTCCAGCGTCTTCATCTGCATATCCATGGTTGCAATACCCAATTTATCCTCTGGCAATACATTTTGCAACCCTTCTATATTATATAAAAAAGCATTCGGTGTTTTATGGGAACCTGAGCCATGACTATATAAGATAGATTTCTCACCTGTATTTTCTATGGTTATCTCTAAGGTGAAAGGATCCCCTGGAGCTATATCCTCCTGTTCCTTGATGGTGATCGTTAGCCCATCATATTGATTTTCTTTGACTTCTGCAGGAATATATTTTTGTTCAAACTCCTGATTCTCTGTGATTTTTTCTTTATCTGATTCCTTGGTATTTTCTTGAGTATTACGTTCATCTATCTCTTCCACTGTCTCATCTATATTTGACTCCTTTAATATTTGTGTTTCTGTCTCTGAAGGTGTCTTTGTTTCCTCTTTATTGTTGGAACATCCTCCTACTAACATAACAGCTGCAAATAATGCCAAATACTTTAATTTTTTCATAAAATCCCTTCCTTTTCCAACACGTGGTCTGTCGTATACTTATATTGTAACACGGCAAGCAATATCTATGCAAAAGTTCTAAGATTATAGCGATAAAATTGCGACATGGTTTCATTTATGTTACAATAGATGATATAGTTTTTGATTCGCTAATATAGAACAGTAAAGGATAATATGAGGGATAAAACAATGGACAACTCTATGCAAAGACAATTTTTCGCTACAATGATGCGTTTTAAAAAGATGAGCGCATCTTTTCCTGTAAAATGTGAAATTCAAATAAATGAATTAATGATAATGGAAAGTATTTCAAAAGGATGTGCCTGTTCAAACCAACACTTTTGTGTATCTAAAATTCAGGAAAACCTTCATATAACGAAACCTGCTGTTTCTCAAATTCTTAATTCATTAGAAAAGAAAGGATATATAGCAAGAGAGATCAACCCTCATGATCGAAGGAAGATCTCCGTAAAAACAACAAAAACAGGCGATGAAATTTTAGCCCAATCCCTTCAACTATATGATGACATGTTATGTGAATTGTTTCATCGTTTTGGGGAGGATAATATTGCTGATTTAATGGCACAACTAGAGGAGCTTACCTGCATTTTTCAAACACTGAAAGAAGAATTGGAAGAATCTAGCGGTAATATCTCCTAATCATCCATCTTTTTAACGGAATCCCTAATATGCAAAGTTGTGGGAATTCTTATATATTTAGGATAAGAGCTATGATCCCCTGCAATTCTTTTTAGTAATAACTCAATACTTTCTTTCGCCACTTTTTCTGCTGGTTGCCTTACCGCTGTTAGATTTGGATTAGAAAGGTAAGAAAATTCTAGATCATCGTAAGATACAAAAGATAATTCTTCTGGAACTTTAATTTTCAAATTATGAATAGCAGTCATAGCACCTAATGCCATATTATAATTTGCAACAAAGATAGCCGTAGGTTTTTCCCTTAAATTCCAAAGACTTTCCATACACTCATATCCTGAGTCGAATTTAAAGTCTCCTTTTTTTACAAACTCTTCTATTACTTCAATTCTATAATCTTCAAAGGCTCGATAATAACCCTTTAATCGGTCTTTCGCAGTGTCAATACCTGGATTTGAACGATCGGTACCAGAGATAATTCCAATCTTTTTATGACCACAACGTATCAAATATTCTACTGCTGCATAAGCACCTGTAACAGCATTTGAAGCTACGGTATCACATGGAGCATTAGGGTATCGATCGATTGCTACGATAGGTATCCCACTTTTCAACACATCTTTCATGTAATTTAATTCACTGGCAAGAGGAACCATGATAATCCCATCTACTTGTCTCTCTACCAAAAACTCTAGCCTTTGTTTCGCTGTATTTGCACAATCTTTATGACAACATACGATCAAAGAATAGCCTTTTTCTTTTAAAATCCACTCAATATTCTCTGTTATAACAGCATAATACTGACTCTCTAAACTATCCATAAGAAGTCCAATAGTAAATGTGTGAACACCGCGTAATCCCCGTGCTGCTTTATTTGGATGGTATCCTAATCTTGAAATTGCCTCATCAATTACTTTTTTATTTTCTGGTCGGACGCTTCCACCATTAATATATTTTGAAATGGTCGAAATCGCCAGATTTGTTTCTTTTGCAACATCTTTTATTGTAATAGCCATTTTTTACCCCTATATTTAAGCCTATTTTTTCGGTCGAAGTTTTCATACTAAGCTCTACATCTGCTTTTTCTGTCTATTTATATGATATTATATCATATGAAGCAACTATTAGAAACCCACCATTTTCCATTTGAAATGGCGGGTCCTATAGGGGCAAGTTCTTTATTTTATAGTGAATGTCAATATGTAAAATAGGATGGATTATAAGTTATCCACGTAGTGGTTCAAAAATTGGGTGTTCTTCCACAAGCTCCAAACAAACACAATAATATGATTGATCCCGTAAGTTCTCTGGTATTTCTACAATGATCACAGAATCCCCTTCACAAGTAATTTCAGTACTGCAAATAAGTTCCCTTTGATCTCTTAATAAGTAAGCTTTCTTTACTTTGTTTGCACAATTTAAAATCTCTAATCTTTTTTTAGGTTTCCAAACATGAAGAAACATGTTATTACGTTTCCGTGTGAATTCTCCCCAGTCTAATTCATAAGGATAAACTTCCATTCTAGTTGTACTAAAAATGCCTTCTCCATTTTCTATAACGTACCTTCCTACTTGATTTAAAATTCGAATACTTTCTTCTGGTATTTCTCCATCTGCCTTGGGTCCGATATTTAATAAATAATTTCCGCCCCTACTTACAATCTTGATTAATAGCCTGATAATATTATAAGGATCTTTCCAGTTATGATCATCCTTATGATATCCCCAAGTGTCATTTAAAGTGGCTGGCAATTCCCAATCCCCTTCAAAAGGCAATCTTGGAAGGAAATTATCTCCTGTTGTCATATAATCCCCTAATTGATTCCCAATACGACCACTAATGATACAGTTTGGTTGAATCGATTTCACAACTTCAATACATTCTTGACTTTGTTCTTTCGTCATTCCCATAGGGGTATCAAACCATAACAACGATATCTCACCATATTCTGTTAATATCTCTTTTAATTGAGGTTTTACTTTGTTATCTAAATATGCTTGAAAATCCTTTGTATCATTATCAGCTTTTAACTGATCTTCCCCTCCATTTGCACGGGATATGTATCCGTTTGGATCATGCCAGTCTTGAGATTGGGAATAATAGATTCCTAACTTCATTTCATATTTCTTACATGCATCAGCCAATTCTCTTAAAATATCTCTGTGACTCTTGGTGGCATCCACACTATTATAAGCACTTACCTTAGAATGATACATGGCAAAACCCTCATGATGCTTCGCTGTAAAAACTATATACTTCATACCCCATTCTTCTTTTGCCATTTTCACCAACTGATCTGCACAAAAAGCAGATGGATCAAAAACCTCCGCCAAAGCTTCATATTCCGAAACTGGAATACCAAGACTATTCATAATCCACTCAGATATATGGTCCGTCTTTTTTCCTTTATACTCTCCTGCCAGAATAGAGTATAATCCCCAATGTATAAATAAACCATATTTATCCTCTTTAAACCATTGCTGTTTCGTATCAGGAATCCTATCTATTTTAGTCATTGTGTCCCTCCTTATATATCAATGCTACCATGGTGTGTCCATCAATAGTTTCTCATTCAAATTCTACCCATCCATCTTTATGAATTTACGAAGTATCCTTGTTTGAAATGCCTTCGATAATACTTATTTTCTCATTTATCCCCCATCTTTAACCTTTAATAGCTCCTGTTAACATACCTTCTTGAACTTTTTCATGGAAGAAAATATAGATAACAATCATCGGTAT
>DVLR01000173.1 GCA_018715425.1 Candidatus Merdenecus merdavium | reverse complement strand
GAAAAAATCATGATTTATTAAAAGAGCAATTAGAGCATATAAATCAAGTAGACTGGATCGTTCTTACAAGCCCTACTGGTGTTCGCATTTTCTTTGAGACTCTTCAGCAATATGAAATAGATATCAGAATTTTACATCATGTAAAGTTTGCAGTAGTAGGAAATGGAACTAAAAAAGCATTACTTGAAAAGGGGATTTATCCAGATTTGATGCCAGATATTTACGATGGTGAGCATTTAGCATTATCCTTAAAAGAAGTATGTCTTGGCAGTGAACGGATGTTAATACCTAGGGCTAAAGATGGGAATCATAAGATGATCCATATCTTAAAAGAAATACCAGGGATAGAAATTTATGATATTCCCATGTATGATACGGAGTATGAACTTCCTAAAAGTTTGAAATCATTAAAAGAGTCCTTTGAATCTGGAGATATTGATTATGCTGTTTTTACTAGTGGTTCTTGCGTAGAAGGGTTTGTAAGAGCATTAAAAGGAATAGATTTTTCTCTGATCACAGCTATTTGTATCGGTAAACAAACAAAAGAAAAAGCAGATCATTATGGCATGAAAACTTATACTTCGAAAAAAGCATCGATGGATAGCATTGTAGATTTATTAATAGAAAGGAAACAAAGGACATGAATATAAGACCTAGAAGGTTAAGAAGTAACCCTTTGATTCGATCCATGGTTAGGGAAACTAGAATGGATCCATCTTCTCTTATTTACCCCATGTTTGTAAGAGAAGGAAAGGGGATTGTAGAAGAAATAAAAACGATGCCTGGTCAGTTTCGTTATACTGTAGATACCATGGGAAAGATCTTAGAGTCTTTGCTAGATTGTGGTGTTACAAAAGTAATGCTATTTGGAATACCAGATAAAAAAGATCCCTTAGGATCTGGAGCATATGAAAAGGATGGCATTGTTCAAAAAGCACTTAGAGTCGGGAAGAAAGATTTTCCACAAATGTATTTTATAACAGATGTATGTATGTGTGAGTATACATCACATGGACATTGCGGTATATTAAAGGAACGAGAAGTGGATAATGATAAGACCTTAAAATTTCTTTCGGATATAGCACTCTCACATGTTCAAGCAGGTGCTGATATGGTGGCACCTTCTGATATGATGGATGGAAGAATTGCAGCCATTAGGAAAGGTCTAGATCAACATGGCTATATAGATACTCCTATTATGTCTTATGCAGCAAAGTATGCATCTTCTTTTTATGGCCCATTTAGGGAGGCGGCAGGATCAGCACCAGAGTTTGGAGATCGTAAATCTTATCAAATGGACTATCATAATAAAAGAGAAGCTTTAAAAGAAACCTTATTAGATGTTGAAGAAGGTGCAGATATCATTATGGTGAAACCAGCCCTTTCTTACTTAGATATTATCTCAGAGGTTCGGAATCAGATTTCGCTTCCAGTGGCAGCTTATAGCGTTAGCGGTGAATATTCTATGATAAAAGCAGCGGCTAAGCTTGGATTTATGGACGAAACTCAGGCAGTTTGCGAAACTGCTGTTAGTACTTATCGTGCGGGAGCAGATATTTATTTAACTTATTATGCCAAAGAACTTGCAGGCTATATGAAGGAAGGGAGAATCGGATAATGACCAATTCAGAAAACTTATTTAAAGAAGCCATAAAGGTGATTCCAGGTGGAGTCAACAGTCCAGTTCGAGCTTTTCCTTCTGTAGGAGGAGCACCCAGATTTATAAAAAAAGCTTATGGATCCCACATAATTGATGAAGATAATAAAGAATATATTGATTATATTGGCTCTTGGGGACCCATGTTATTAGGCCATAATCACCACGAGATTCAAGCGGCTGTTGTAGAAGCTGCCCAATCAGGTCTTAGTTTTGGGGCTGCAACAAAACTTGAAGTTACCATGGCAAAGTCCATTTGCGAAGCAGTGCCAGCAGTAGAAATGGTACGTATGGTAAACTCTGGTACGGAAGCGGTCATGAGTGCCATACGTGTAGCAAGAGGATTCACGAAGAGAGAGAAAATCATTAAGTTTACAGGCTGTTACCATGGCCATAGCGACGCTATGCTAGTGGCAGCTGGTTCGGGTGCTTTAACAGGAGGTGTTCCAGATAGTGCTGGAGTACCAAAGGGAACAGCCCAAGATACATTAATAGCCCATTATAATGATATAGATAGTGTGAAAATCTTATTTGAGAAATATCAAGAGGAAATAGCAGCAGTCATCATAGAACCAGTGGCAGCAAATATGGGAGTTGTGATTACAGAAGATGGTTTTTTACAAGAACTGAGGAATTTATGTCATACGTATGGAGCCTTACTCATCTTTGATGAAGTCATTACTGGATTTCGCTTAGGTCTTGGTGGTGCTTCTGAGTATTATCATATCAAACCAGATTTGATTACTTTTGGAAAAATCATCGGTGCAGGCATGCCAGTAGGAGCTTTTGGTGGCAGAAGAGAGATCATGGAACAAATAGCACCCTTAGGCCCAGTCTATCAAGCGGGAACCTTAAGTGGGAACCCAGTGGCCATGGCAGCAGGAATAGCACAATTAAAGATTTTAACTGAGGATCCAACGATTTATCAAAGACTAAACGAAAGGGGTCAGTGGTTTTATCAACAGATAGAAGAAATGATTCAGCAGAAGAATCTTCCTCTTACAATTAACCATATTGGTTCTTTAGGTAGCATGTTCTTTACTCCAAATAAGGTTAGAGATCTTACCACTGCTAAAATGTCAGATACGAAAGCTTATGCCTCTTATTTTCACTATATGTTAGATCATGGGATTTATTTGGCTCCAGCACAGTTTGAAGCTATGTTTTTATCCTCTGCTCATACAAGAGAGGATTTAGAGCTTACGTTAGAGATCTTATCAGGCTATTTTGAGAAACTACCTTTGTAAACACTTGGTATTATAGACTTTTTGAACTCTGGATCCTAATATAATCTTACGAAAGGAGAATGCTTTATGAATATTACATTTATACACCATAGTAGTTATGCTATAGAGCTAGAAGAACATATTTTATTATTTGATTACGTGAAAGGAAAGCTTCCAAAGTTTTCAAAAGAAAAAAAGTTATACGTATTTTCTAGCCATGTACATTATGATCATTTTGACAAAATCATCTTTGATATAAGAAAAAGGAATCCTAATGTCACATACATTTTATCTGAAGATATCAAAAGAAGCTTAGAAGAAAATAACGATACATTTATAGAACATCAGATACAAGAACATCATGATATGATATGGATGGACGAGTATCAAACAAAAGAGATTGGACAGTTAAAAGTGCAAACCTTACATTCTACAGATGAAGGAGTTGCATTTATGATTTGGTGTGAAGGTCAATCTATTTACTATGCTGGCGACCTTAACTGGTGGTATTGGAAAGAAGAACCTAAGTGGTGGAATGATAACATGGAGGATGATTTTAAAAAAGAAATAAATTCTATAAAAGGGACATCTTTTGATGTAGCTTTTTTGCCACTGGATAATCGGTTAGAACAAGGTGCTTTCTTAGGGGTTGATTATTTTATGAAACATACTGACACGAAGGTGGTATTCCCTATGCATATCAACGGTAGCTTAAAAATTATAGACAAAATAAAAAAACAAGACTTTGCAACATCCTATGCTGATAAAATCATAGATCTAGCAGGAGAAAATACAGAATA
>DVLR01000172.1 GCA_018715425.1 Candidatus Merdenecus merdavium | reverse complement strand
AATTCTGTCTTTGCTTTCTGATGAGCTTGTAATACAAGATTCGTTAACAACTGAATAGAACATTGAAAAAACTGGAGTCGTATGCCGTGTAAAAAAAGGAGTTAATTCGGCTATACTAACGATTCTGTAATATCTTTTACAGATTCGGAATTCTTTGCTGATGTTATGCACGAAACGTTAACACGTTCTTCACTTGGAAACATTACCATTGGAGGTAAAGTCAATTTAGAAAAAGCAATGTTAGCAAATGGAAGATTTGGTGGTTCCTTTATTACAGGTCATATTGATGGAATGGGTATTATTTGCCTTGGTGTAGTTGTTAGAGGAAGTTTAGATTAGGTTCTACGGTATTCGCCTGGAGTGACGCCGTATTTTTCTTTAAAAAGATCATAAAAGTGAGTGCGGTTATTAAAATTCAAACTGGCAGAGATGGAAGAAATGGATGCATCAGAACTGCGCAGTAGCTCAGATGCTTTTTTCAGACGAAATGTAAGTCCATAATCATAGAGACACATTCCAGCATATCTTTTCACAACAGTGTTAATATAATTCCCACTGTAATTTAGCAGGCTGGAAAGTTCAGCGCGTGAAAGACGGCCATCTGTGTCCTCAAACAGATGGCTGACCTTGGAAAATAGAAGCAAATCTGCACTTGTCTTTATGCTTACAGGCGTTATATGAAATGCTTCCTTATTATCTAAGTAAGAAAACAGTTCACAGATCATGCTTTTGATCCCATATGTAGAACCGAGTACAGGGTGCATCATAAGATGAAGCAACCTATCAGATATTCTATGTAGCTGAAAAATGCTGTTTTGGTTCTGAAAGGATGGGAAAATATCTAGGTAATCCTTAGACTTTTCTGAATCTATATTTTTCTTTAAAAAATTAAAAATAGAATTTCCCTTCCACATTTCATTATGAAAGTAGAAACTAGACTGTTCGTGGATGAGCTGAGTGATAAATTCTGACGACAGTCCAATAAATAATACTAGTGCTTCACCGTAAAATTTTTCTCGGTGATGGATATTTCTGTTAATTACGCAGCAGGTTCCGGTGCTGTATTGATAATCAGTTCCTTCAATTTGCTGATAGATTTCACCTTTTAAGATAATCATGATTTCAAAGAAATTATGTCTGTGGGGCTCTCGTAGGTTAAATTTATTCAGGGATGATCCCGTATCAATTTTAGAGTAAAAATTTTGCCCTGGTGAGAGCATAAGAATATTAATAAAATCCGATTCGTCTGTACCCCTGCAGTATTCCAGTGTAAGCTGGAGTGGGGAGTGCATTTCTATATATGCAGAATGGCTGTCAGCACTGTGTAATTTAATAATATTATTTTCAGATGAAGATTGGTTTGTATTTGTACGTTTGCTCATGTATATGGACCCCTAATCTGTCACGAATATGATACAATTTTATGATTCTTTCTCATTGCCGCGACATTGTTGAATGTATAAATAGTTGATATAATTTAAATAAATTAAGATAATTATACACAATATCAACAAAAATGTAAAGGAGAGAGTGAAAAGATGGAAGAGAAAAAATACTTAAAATGGTATCAAAAAATGGCATATGGAACTGGCGATATTGCTGGAAACTGTGGATATTGCCTGATGTCCAGTTTCATTATGTTGTATCTATCCACTACGGTAGGGCTAAATACAGCAATTATTGGTGTTTTAATGATGGTTTCTAAGATTTTTGATGGATTTACAGATATTATTTTTGGAAATCTCATGGATAGAACAAAAAGTAAATTGGGGAAAGCTAGACCATGGATGCTCTTTGGTCAGATAGGAGTATCATTAACGTTATTCCTATGTTTTTATATTCCAGATGTTGGAACAACGATGCAGTATGTTTATTTCTTTGTTTTCTACACGGCATATAATGCGATTTTCTATACAGCAAACAGCATTTCCTACGCTGCCTTGGCGGCAAAGATTACAAAGAATTCACAGGAACGTGTTCAACTTGGATCCATTCGCTTTATCTTTGCAACGCTCACTACATTGGTTATTTCTTATACAGCAATGGGACTTGTTGACAGGTTTGGTGGTGGAGCAAAAGGATGGAGAATGGTTGCTCTGATCTTTGCAGTAATTGCTCTTGTTGTAAATACCTTTAGTGTTCTCATGGTCAGAGAAGTTCCAGATGAAGAAAGACAGGGGGATACTACGGAAGTGAAAGAAACGGAGAGAATTGGGTTAATGGAGTCCTTTCAACTTCTCAAAAAAAATAAGTATTTTTTTATTATTCTCGGAGTATATCTTGTAAACTATATTTATAGTGGAATTACACAGGGAGTTGGAATTTACTTCATGACATACTATATGGGAGATGCTTCTCTTCTTGGAACGTTTTCACTGGTCAGCCTGATCCCAGTTATGATTATACTTTCCCTGACGCCAGTATTAGTAAAAAAGTGTGGAAGTATGCGAAAAATGAATTTAATCAGTAGAGTAATCTCTTTGATCATGGGTGTGGGATTTATTATTGCAGCATTAAATAAAAATCTGATTCTTATGCTAGTGTTTGCTTTTTTCCGAAACATGGCTGGAGGGCCATTGACTGGAACGTTGAATGCATTTGTTGCAGAGACAAGTGATTATACATGGAGAACACAGAAGAAAAGGATTGATGGTGTGATCTTCAGCTGTTCTTCTGTAGGTGTAAAAGTAGGAAGTGGGCTCGGTAGCGCATTACTTGGTCTGCTACTGGCAGCAGGAGGATTTGATGGAACGGCTACTGTGCAAGCAGCGGGAGTGGTCAATACGATCTTTGCACTTTATGCAGTTAGCCCAATTATCTTTGGATCCATC
Source organism: Candidatus Merdenecus merdavium (assembly GCA_018715425.1). GTDB lineage: Bacteria > Bacillota > Clostridia > Lachnospirales > Lachnospiraceae > Merdenecus > Merdenecus merdavium. Next base: position 5,327 of record DVLR01000172.1, on the reverse strand, counting down.
TCTCTGTTCCTCGTATGGAAGTTAAATGTAGAGAAGGAAAATCGTGACTGGGATTTAGAACATGCAGAAGGAGAGAGCGCATGATAAGACAAAATTTTAATGATAACTGGAGTGTTGTAAAAGACACAGGTAATATGGCAACAGCCGCTTTTATGGGAAACGTAGAAGAAAAGACTGTGCATCTTCCGTATGATGCGATGATCTATGAAGAGCGAAAGCCCGATACTCCAAATGGTGCTCAAACAGGTTTTTATCCGGGAGGAAGATATATCTATCAGAAACGATTTTTAGTGGAGGAAAAACTGAGAGGAAAAGAACTTTATCTAGAATTTGAAGGCATTTATCAGAAGGCGGAGCTTTATTTGAATGGAGCGTTTTTAAAAAGAAACTTGCACGGCTATTCTAACTTTTATGTGAGACTAAATGATTGGATCAAATATGGAACAGAAAATGTAATCAAGGTTATAGCAGATAATACCAATATGCCCAACAGCAGATGGTATACAGGAAGTGGTATATACCGGAATGTGAAGTTGATTACAGGCGACCAGATACATATGGAACTTGACGGCATGAAAGTTCGCACGGTCACAGCCGATCAAAGGTCCGCTGTAGTAGAAGTGAAGTCTCTTTTTCGAAGTGTTTCTCCAGCAAAAGAAAAAGTAGATATCATAGTAAAGATATTAAAAGATGAAAGGTGTATTTGTGAGGAAAGACAGAAGCTTGTTATTCTTTCTGGAACAGAGGAAACGGTGGTCAGCTGCTTTTGTATAGAATATCCTGAGATGTGGAGTTGTGAATCGCCAGAACTGTATAAATGTGAAGTAATCGTAGAAAAAGAAGGTCAGATCATTGATAAGACAGAAGAAACCTTTGGAATTAGAACGCTCACTATAGATGCAAAGCACGGCGTACGCATTAACGGAAAGCCAGTAAAACTCAGGGGAACCTGTCTTCACCACGATAACGGAATCCTTGGAGCGGCAACATTTGAAAAGGCAGAGGAACGTAGATGCCGTCAGCTTAGTGAAGCAGGTTTTAACAGCATTCGGAGTGCTCATCAGCCTCTTAGTAAAGCAATGCTGGATGCGTGTGACAGGATGGGGATGCTTGTAATGGATGAGCTGAGTGATATGTGGACGATTCATAAAAATCAGGGTGATTTTGCATCAGATTTTGCCCAATGCTGGGAAGAAATAATTGATTCCATGGTTGCAAAAGATTATAATCATCCATCTGTAATCCTTTATTCTGTAGGGAATGAAATCCAGGAAGTGGGAAATGATGCAGGAGCTGTCTGGAATCGAAGACTGTGCAATAGGTTTCGAACACTTGATTCCACTCGTTATACGACAAATGGATTGAACGGTCTGATGGCGGCTGGGCATCGGATGCACCAGATTATGAGTGATGTATCTTTAAGTCTCGCTTCAGAGAGATCTGATGAAAATAGAGAGGGGAGTGGAGAAGGTAGCAATGCCATGAATAGTTTCATGAGTTTTATGGAAGGAGAAAAAGGAGATATTTTTGCTGTACACCCATTGATGACAGAAGCTCTTGAAGGGTGTTCCGCATCCTGTGATGTGATCGGACTAAATTATTTGACAGCACGTCATGAACTTGAGAAAGAACTTCATCCCCATAAGCCAGTTGTGGGAACGGAAACGTTTCCAGCCGATATTGTTCGCTTATGGAGGATTGTGGAAGAAAATGATCATGTATTAGGAGACTTCACATGGACGGGATATGATTATCTTGGGGAAGCTGGATGCGGAATATTTCATTATGACAATAAAGAGAATTTTTCTAGTATTTATCCAGAAAGGGTGGCATATATCGGTGATATTGACCTTGTAGGTTATCGCCGTCCTCTTAGCTATCTTCGGGAGATCGTATATGGACTTAGGAAAACTCCGTATATAGCAGTGGAACGGCTCAATCGGCACGGTCAGGTTTCTTCAAAGACCCCTTGGATGTATAAAGACGTCATAGCGAGCTGGACTTGGCCAGGATACGAAGGAGTATCTTCATTAGTAGAGATATATTCTGATGCAGATGAAGTAGAGCTGCTTTTGAATGGCAAATCTGTAGGAAGAAAACCTGTGGGAAAAACCCATGGATTTACAGCGGTGTATGAAGTACCATATGCTGCAGGGAATCTTGAGGCAATAAACTATCGGAATGGAGAAAGTGCGGAGAGAAAGAGTCTGATAACAGCCACTGATGTGACACAGATCCATGTAGATCTTGATCAAAAAGAATTGGAGGCAACAGGAGAAGATCTAGCGTTTTTGAAAATCTGGCTTGCAGATAGGGACGGTAGGGAAAACCTGTGGGAGAAAAAGAAAATTCGCGTGGGTGTGGAAGGTAAAGGAAAATTGGAGGCACTTGGAAGTGCAAATCCTTCTTCGTTGGACAGATATGATGAGGCAGAGTGCGAAACCTTTGATGGATATGCAATGGCAGTTGTGCGATCAGGGATGGAAGAGGGAATTATAAAAGTGACGATAGAGGCTGAGAAATGTGAAAGCAAGTCCTTGGAAATTTCTGTTACTAAGGATTAGATGGAGGATAGCGTATGAAAAAGATCAAAAAATATTTAATTCCGTGTCTATTTGGGCTAATGTCGATACTCTCTTTTAATAAAATAAATGTTTCAGCAAGCGAGGAATTAATCAGAGGAGCGGACATAGGATGGTTGAGTCAGCTAGAGGATGAGGGAATTTCCTGGGTAGATGATAAGGGAAAGCAAGAGGACGCTTTGCTTCTACTTAAAGAAAAGGGAATAACGGCTGTAAGATTACGTGTGTTTGTCAATCCACCAGAAGATTTTACGTGGACAAAGCCAGATGGAACGGTTTGTAAGTTAGGATATGCAAATACAGACGGACTAATATATACAGCAAAAAGGGCCAAAGAGTTGGATATGAAGATATTACTCGTGTTTCATTACAGTGATCATTTTGCAGATCCATCTATACAGGATGTTCCAGATCAATGGGGGGCAGCTACTGAAGTAGAGCTTGAAAAATATGTTTATGATTACACTGAATATATTATGAAGAGACTGAAGACTGAAGGAATATATCCAGAATGGGTACAGGTGGGGAATGAAGTAAGCCATGGTTTATTATTTCCAACAGGGGAGACTGTAAATGGTTTTGAGCAGTTAACGAAATATCTCAACAGTGGATATGATGCAATCAAAGCAGTAAGTCCGTCATCTAAAGTTGTAACTCATTTGACGCATGGTGGTGGAATTGAACATTTTGAATGGTTCTTTAGTAATTTTTTGACAGAATGTGGTGGAAAAACAGATGTTATAGGAATGTCATATTATCCATACTGGATGGGTGCAAATGAAATTGAAAATATGACATATAATCTTAATCAAATGGCAACAAAATATGGAAAAGAAGTTATGATTTGCGAAACAGGAGATTATGAAACAAATCCAAGTGGAACATATACTTTATTAAGACAGGAGCTAAATGCATTGAAAACGGTAGCTAATGATAAAGCTATAGGCGTTTTCTACTGGGAACCTGAAGCTAACTCGGCAATTTTACCAGATGAATATCCATTGGGTGCATCAGAATTTATATCAGATAATGTACTGCGCTTTACATCCGCTTTAGATGCTTTTAAAGAAGAACCAGAGTTTCTTAGTGATGAGTGTAGTTTTGAAATTCAGAATTTCAAAACAGAAAAAGCACTAAATGTGAATGGTGGTTCAAAGGAAAATAATGCCTCTATAGAGCAATATTCCTATGGAAAGTGGGATAGTCAAAAATGGTATTTTGAAAAAGTTGATGATAATTATTATGTCATAAAAAATAAGAACAGCGGAAAGGTTTTGGATATAAGAGGATTTTCGACTGAAAGAGGAACACAATGTCTTCAGCATGAATATAATGAAGGCTGGAATCAGATGTGGGAAATTACAGCGACAGATGATGGAAAATATCTGATAAAAAATAGGTGGAGTGGTCTCTACCTAGGAATTAGCAATGCCTCAGAAGAAGACGGAGCTTTGTGTGTACAAGATTCTTTTGACGAAAGTGATAACTTTAAGTGGTATTTTTTGGTCACAGAATAATAAAGTAATCAATTCAAAAAAATAGTAGTTAAAAGAATTAGAGATTAACTACTATTTTTTTGTGGTGTGCCTGGAATGGGCATAGTCTAAGGGGTTAAAATTCACTGCTTGCCCTAGTAGTTACAAAGAATTTGATTTAAATCAAGCATCATATACATCTAAATCAAATAGAAATATTTTATAAAAGGAAATGATCTTGTTTTTCTATAGAAATTCGAGTTCCAGATCATTATTATTCCGCTAAAAGGCGAAACATTATACCGTTATATTGATATTGTTCCGTTAATTGGTTATACTATCATAATAGATAGGAGTGATAATATATGTTTATGACAGTGAAACAAACTGCCCAAAAATGGGGTATTTCTGATAGAAGAATAAGGAGTTTATGCGCAGAAGGTAAAATTCCAGGAGCATACCAGGAGGGTCGTGGATGGAAAATACCAATAGATGCGGTAAAACCTAAGGATGGACGATTTAAAACAACACAAAGTATCCTATCTCAAATTGACCAAAAGAAAATAGAATTAGATAGTAGAAGGCCTTTAACTGAAGGTGAACTTGAGAGATTAAATGAGGAATTTATAGTTGAATACACATACAATTCTAATGCCATTGAAGGCAATACTCTTACATTAAGAGAAACAGATTTAGTTTTAAGAGGATTAACAATTGACCAAAAGCCTTTAAAAGATCATATGGAAGCCGTCGGTCATAAGGAAGCATTTGAATATGTTAGTCAGCTTGTAAAGGATAGTGTGCCAATAAGCGAAAATGTAATCAAGCAAATACACTATCTTGTTTTAATTGATAAAAAAGATGATAGAGGCGTTTATCGTAGAATTCCAGTTAGAATTATGGGCGCACAACACGAACCAGTACAGCCATATTTGATCCAGCCTAAAATGGAACAGCTTTTATTGAATTTAAAAAATAGTACGGAACACATTGTTACAAAACTTGCTAAATTTCATATAGAATTTGAAAGTATATATCCTTTTATTGATGGTAACGGACGTACTGGTAGACTATTAGTAAACTTAGAATTGATGAAGGAGGGGTATCCACCCATGGATATAAAATTTACAGATAGGATTGCATATTATAATGCATTTGATGAATATCATGTAAAGCATAATTTATCAGCCATGGAGAATTTATTTGCAGGATATATAAATGCTCGTTTGGATTCGTATTTAAATATTTTAATAGAGTGAATGAACTATAA
>DVLR01000171.1 GCA_018715425.1 Candidatus Merdenecus merdavium | reverse complement strand
TAATTGACCTGGATCATATTCTTTATACATGATCTATCCTCCATTTGTTCTATTTCTAAAATCTATTCATCACATTTTCCCCTTATAGAAGAAAAACTCTCATAAAACTTACTTTTATGAGGGTTTTTCTAAGGCAATTTCATCTTAATACGGGTTGATACAAACTCCATTTCCATCAAATGTATACTGTTTTGAATTGATGGTTTTAGTCGTATTTGTATAAATATCCCCATTAGGTGTTGCATAATACCATTTATTACTTAGATATATCCAACCTGTTACCATATCACCATTCTCGCTTAAGTAATACCATTTGTTATTTAACAATATCCAACCAGTGGCCATTGCTCCTGATTCTCGGAAGTAATACCATCTGCCATTTACCACTTGCCATTGTTTTACCATAATTCCACTTGCATTTAGATAATACCAAGTATTGTTTAGGTTTATCCAACCTGTTTTCATTGCTCCTGATGCATCTAGGTAATACCAAAAATTGTTCTCTAACAACCAACCTGTTTTCATTGCTCCCGATGTATCTAGGTAATACCATACATCTCCAATTTTCTTCCAACCGACTACCATTTTACCAGTATTGGGATCTAGGTAATACCATATACCATTTAAGCATACCCAACCATGAAGTCTTTCACCAGATCCGTTCAGCAGATACCACGTTCCAGATAAATTCAACCACCCTGTTTGCATAACACTGTCAGCATCCATATAGTACCATTTATTATCTACCTGTTGCCATCCACTTTGGCATACACCATTCTTATCCATGTAATACCATTTATTGTTTAACAATAGCCACCCTGTTACCATTTTACCATTATCATCCATGTAATAATATAAACCTGCAATTTCGATCCAGCGACCTTTGAACATGATTCCTTCTGCCGAATAATAGTACCATGCTCCATTAAAATATACCCATCCATAACCAGTAGCTGGAGGCTGGGATGATCCGCTATTTTTATAAGTTAATCCATAGTATGCTGCAATGGCTTTTGCATCTGCAACTCCTACTGCACGGATCTTTTCTTCTGTTCCATATAACTCTTTTATCTCATTTACATTATTAATGAAGCCATGCTCAACAATCATACTAGGAATCCCTTCAGTGGTACTTTGACGAATGATACCATAGTAATCTGCAAGAGTACCGTTTGGATATATTGTATTATCTTCTGATAATCTATACATTAACCCCTGATCTGCAAATCCAATGGCTTTTAATTCTTTTAAAATAGCTCTTGCAATGTCCTTTGATATCTCTGCTGCCTCTGGCTTATAATTGCCTTGCGATACAATGACAAGTGCTCCTCTATTTGTATTGGGTTGATTTGAGGAATTCAAATGCTGGCTCACTAAGACATCTGCTTTTTTATCTATAGCGATCTTAGCACGAGCAGTTAAGGAAGGATTCGTATCTCCAGTTCTTGTCATATATACTTCTACACCAGCATACTTTTCAAGTTCTGCCTTTGTAGCATTGGAAATCTTTAACGCTAAGTCCTTTTCATAATATGTAACACCATTGATAGGCGGGCTAACAGCACCTGGGTCTGTGTCACCATGACCAGGATCTAAGACAACGATTACTTTTCCATTTACTTTTCTCTCTCTAGATCTTTGAGGTATCAAGCTTTCTGACTGCTCTAAGGCCCTAGCTATATCAGCTGTCTCTGTAGCAACTATGATTTCCTCTTGATCTTCGTCTGAAAGTAGTTGTGCTTGGGTTGTCATATCTCTATCTTCATATTCTAATTCAGCTTCTTCTACATCTTCAAAACCATAAAAGGTTTCTATATTGATGGTGAACGTCTCCCCATTCACTACCACATATAAGTTTTTAAGATTCTCTTGATGAATGTTTTGTTCAGGTAATAAAAATGCTGCATAACCTTCTATGTTTTCTACTGATTCTACTTCAACGTGGTCTAAGGTATTGGGTATCTCATATTCCAAAGTTGCTTTTTCAATCTGAGATCCTTCCGTGTCAACTCTTGCTATAACCATTTTCCCTAATCCATCGTCTATATCTTCACTATCCATGTAAAGATATTCAAGATTCAGTGTTTTATCCTCCTCTGCTTGTGTAGGAATCCCCTTAAATATTCCCATAACCAGCAGAAGAACTAGCGCTAGCATAACTCTTCTTACTCTGTAATTACTCATACTCGCTCCTTCATTATCTTTTGATTTGTGATTTTATCTTTGAAATCAAACATAATCATAACACTTTCTTAATATTTCTTCAACAATTACGTCAACTTTCTTGTCTTTTTAAGAAAAAAGTAATATTATAATCTCATGGTGTTATTATGATAATACGAAAGTCAAACATTCATATTATATTAAATAGGAAAGGATCATTACAATTGAATTTAAAAATTTCTAAACAATTTGGCTTAGGACTTTCTTTTTTTATGGGGATACAGGCTATAACTCCTGGATTGGCTATAGCAGCTCCTAACCAAAGTATCCATCAACAGCAAGATGCACTTGCCATTGAGCATGAGGTGAGCTTCAATGGGGATTTTCTCCCTGATCACGGATTTTTCTCGCAAGAGGAAGTACAACAACTCCAGGAACATATGGTTTCAAAATTCTCGAATCAAACCACAAGTATTGACGAAAACGATGTATCAACAACTCCATTTTCAGAGACGCAATCTCTTGCTCTGTTTCAGTCATCCAGTCAAACAAAAATTCATTTTCTAAATTTGGATGGCGATACCGATTCCATCTTATTGGAAAGTAACGGTCATTTTGGTATGGTGGACTCTGGAGAAGACAATGATTATCCAGATGGAAGTGATCCCAATTATCCCTTAAGGTCTGGGACTACAATCAATCAAGGTTTTGAAGACCAAGTGATTGCCTATCTAAAAAATATGGGCGTGGAAAAATTAGATTTTTATATTGGAACCCATGCCCATAGTGATCATATCGGCAGCGGTGACGAAATATTAAATGCCTTTCCTGTTGATACTTTATATTTAGCGGAATACAAAGACGAGTATAACTTTAATCCAGTGGCTCTTTATGATAACTTATATTGTTATGATCGTTTAATTGCTGCAGCAAAGGAAAACGGAACTACCATTATTCAAGATTTTGAAGATCCCCAGATTCGTAACTTTACCTTAGGAGATATGGAAATTGAAATTATGAACTATGATAGGGAGACAGATGAACACGGTAATATTATTCCTGTAGATAATGATAATCATAATAGTCTGGCAGTAAAAGTAACGGCTGCTGGACAAGTAGCTCTTTTAGGCGGAGATATGAATAATCTGGATTTTGATTATGATGAAACGAAAATAGCGGATCAGTTTGAAGGTCCCATTGATTTATTAAAGCTATGCCACCATGGTTACCCAGGTTCTAATTCCCCTTACTTTATTGAGAAATTAGCACCCACCTATGCTATTTTAAGCGGTAGGTTAATTAACATGGACCAATCTACTTTTGATACCATAGATAAAACAGTAACAACCTTATTGTCCACGAGATGGTTCCAGAATGATGGTGCTATTATAGCTAATTTTAATCCTGACGGAATAGAGATGACAGCCCCAGATGATATCATCATCACTTCCCGTGGACGTGATAATCCTGAACTTGTGGCCTATAGGAATGGACAGCGCATAAAGACCCCAAATTCATGGCTGGAGAATAACGGAAAATTCTATTTCATAGGGCCCAATGGAACCTTGATTACGGGCCGTCTTAACATCGGATCGGATTCTTATTTTTTTGATGTCAATGGCGAAATGATAACAGGGCTTCTAAACCATAAGGATACCTACTATTTTTGCGGACTAGATGGAAAACTAGTAACATCTGGTTGGATAAATGATCATGGAACTTGGTATTTTGCAAATCCTGATGGTTCTTTAAGGTCTGGCTGGTTAATAGGAGGGGACAATACCTGGTTCTATCTCATGCCAGATACGAAAAAACTAGCTATTGGATGGTTTCTGGTGGATTATCAATGGTACTTTAGTGATGATGATGGGAAAATGTTAACGAAATGGATAAAACCAAGAGATACTTGGTACTATTTAGACCCTGTCAATGGAGACATGAAAACTGGGTGGATAAAGCCCGATGGCAATTATTATTATTTAGATCCTGTCAATGGAGATATGAAAACTGGGTGGTATCTCTATAACCATAAATGGTATTATAGCTCTGCCTCTGGTGCTATGCAAACTGGCTGGATAAAGCCTGATGGCAATTATTATTATTTAGATCCTATCAATGGGGATATGAAAACTGGGTGGTATCTCTATAACCATAAATGGTATTATAGTTCTGCCTCTGGCGCTATGCACACTGGTTGGATTAAACCTGATGATCATTATTATTATTTAGATCCTGTCAATGGGGATATGAAAACTGGGTGGTATCTGTATAATCAAAACTGGTATTATAGTTCCTCCTCTGGTGCTATGCAAACTGGGTGGTTTAAGGATGCTAATGGCCTTTGGTATTATTTAAATCCTAGCAGTGGTGCCATGGAGGTTGGATGGATCCTGGTTGGAGGCCATTGGTACTACGCTAGACCCAATGGAGCGATTTATACGAATACTACAGTAAACATCGGGAATGTAAAGTATACTTTTAACTCCAGTGGTGCTTGTATAAATCCTTACCAATAATCCATGTATATCATGTAAGGGACAAACATCTTTTTGTCCCTTACAACATTGAATACTTTATACTGAAAGGGGCATATCATGAATAAAGAAGAATTTAATCTTCTGTATCATATTTTTCAACATCAAACTACAAAAGAAGACTTACAATCTGTTGCTTTTAGTTCTTTGACCAGGGATGGACTAGTATCAAAACAGGGTATAACAGAGCAGGGACTTAAAGCCCTAGATCAATACAAAGTAGATAATGCCATTATTTTAGCTGCTGGCTACTCTTCTCGCTTTGTACCCATTTCTTACGAAACACCAAAAGGTCTTTTATCGGTCAAAGGTGAAATCTTAATTGAGAGACAAATCAAACAACTGAAAGAAGCAGGTATTCATAATATCATCATCGTTGTAGGATACTTAAAAGAGAAATTTCAATATCTTCAGGATAAATATCAAGTTCTAATCATAGAAAACAAAGAATATAGTAGCCGTAACAATCATTCTTCTATCTATGCGGTAAAAGAATATCTGGGGAACTCTTATATTTTATGCTCCGATAATCTTTTCACCAAAAATGTGTTTAGAAGCCATGTATATCAACCATACTATGCCGCTAAATATGCAAAGGGGCAGACTGAGGAATACTGTTTAACACTAGATCAAGATAATAAAATTACGGATGTGTCAATTGGTGGAAATAATTCTTGGTATATGTTTGGTCATATCTTTTTTTCAAAAGATTTCTCCAAAAAATACCTTTCTTTTTTAGAGGAAGAATATAACAACCCTAGAATAAAACAGCTTTATTGGGAGGATATTTATATAGAACACATAGAATCTTTGGATTTATACGTCCAAAAATATCCTAGTGAAATCATACTAGAATTTGATTCCTTAGCAGACCTTAGGTTGTATGATAAAGATTTTCTTCATCGTACAGGCTCAAAATATATGGAGCATATCTCCAACTTTTTATCTTGTGACGAAGAAGACATTGTATCTATACTTCCGATCAAAGAAGCAAATCACGAAGTTCATTTTACTTTTCAGGTCCATGGGCAGATGTATGAATACTTTAAAGACCATATTTTACGTATTTCCTAAGAATATATTAAAGGTTTTGTAAAGCCTTGATTATCTTGGCAAAATGTAGTAAATTGTAATTAGTATTTCTTTGAAAATGATGAGAAACAGCTTTACAAATCCCCCATAAGAAATACTGTGTTTCAGGGGAATACATAGAAAAGGAGTAGATTTATGAAAGTAAAAACACTAGTATCCGCTCTTAGTTTATCATGTTGTCTAGCCCTTGGTGCACCTGTTTTGGTACACGCTCAAACAACATCTGAAACAGTTGTTTCCAAAGTCACAAGCCTTGATGAAAGTAATGTGCCAGAAACAGATGAGAGTGATCATCAAGAGTCGGACGAAAATGTGCCCGTAAATACGGGGTGGTATCAAGATGAACATCAAGAGTACATTTATTACAGGAAGGAAGATGGCTCTAATGCAACTGGCTGGTTTGAATTGGAAAAGAACAAATATTATTTCAATGAACAGGGCCAACTACAATTAGGAACTTTTACTGTAGATCATGCTGTTTACTGTACAGATGAACATGGTATTATCCAGACTTCTAAATGGTTTGTCATGGAAGGAAATAAATACTATTTAGATGAAAATGGTATTGCTGCAACAGGCTGGAAACAGATGGATGCAGATTGGTATTATTTCGCTGAAAATGGCATTATGAAATCACAAGAACTCCTCTCTGATGGAGGTTCATGGTATCTCCTTTTAGAGGATGGAAAAATGGCTCATAACCAATGGGCAACCCTTCATAACAAACGCTATTATGCAACCGAAAACGGAAAATTAAAAACTGGTTGGCTACAGTCTGGCAACACTTGGTATTATTTAAATAATCATACTGGAGAAATGACTACTGGCTGGGCTATGGTAAATGGTGCTTGGTACTATTTTAATTCCACTGGTGCTATGCAAACTGGTTGGTTCCAAGTAGAGGGAACATGGTATTATGCAAATTCCAGTGGTGCTATGCAAACTGGCTGGCTTCAAATAGGTGGTACTTGGTACTACCTAAATCCAGTATCAGGCAAAATGGCTACTGACTGGGCTGTGGTAAATGGTGCTTGGTACTATTTTAATTCCACTGGTGCTATGCAAACTGGTTGGTTTCAAGCAAAGGGAACTTGGTATTATGCAAATGCTAGTGGTGCTATGCAAACTGGCTGGCTCTACAAAGGTGGTACTTGGTATTACCTAAATCCTAGTGGCGCTATGCAAACCGGTTGGGGTGCCGTTAACGGAACTTGGTACTTCTTTAATGGCAGTGGTGCTATGCATACTGGCTGGCTTCAAATAGGTGGTACTTGGTACTATCTAAATGGTAGTGGTGCTATGCATACTGGTTGGCTCTACAAAGGTGGTACTTGGTATTACCTAAATCCTAGTGGTGCTATGCAAACTGGTTGGGGTGCCGTTAACGGAACTTGGTACTTCTTTGATGGCAGCGGTGCTATGTATACTGGCTGGCTTCAAATAGGTGGTACTTGGTACTATCTAAATGGTAGTGGTGCTATGCATACTGGTTGGTTAAAGCTTGGCAACACCTGGTATTATCTAAATCCAAACTCTGGAAATATGGTCACAGGTTGGAATATCATTAACGGAACCTGGTATTACTTGGATGGTAGTGGTGCTATGCGCACTGGTTGGTTAAAGCTTGGCAACACCTGGTATTACTTAAACAGTAATGGAGGCATGCATACTGGCTGGTTAAATCAGGGTCTTATTAAATACTACTTGGACCCATCTTCTGGTGCAATGTATACTGGTGTCCACGTTATTGGAGGAAAATCATATAACTTTGGTTCTTCTGGTGGATATAGAAGTAATATTGCCGATTATAGAAGTTTTGAAATCCGCGTAAATCGTTCCTATAATACCATTACTGTTTACGGCGATGGTGAGCCCATTAAGGCCATCGTATGTTCCGTAGGTAGAAATGGAGCAACTCCTGTAGGAACTTTCACAACGAAGACGAAGCTACGCTACCACGAATTAAACGGCCCTACTTATGGGCAATATTGTCAACACATTACAAGTGATATTTTATTCCACTCTGTGCCTTCTAAAAGACCAGACACCACATCTTTGTATCCTGGCTACTACAACCAGTTGGGAACTGCAGCATCTGCAGGATGTATTCGTTTAACTGTTGCAGACGCTAAATGGTTATACGATTATATGCCTTTAGGAACTAAAGTTGTCATCTATGATGATGCATCTAGTCCTGGACCTTTAGGAAAACCTACTGCTCAAAAGATTCCTATGTCTCAAACTTGGGATCCAACAGACCCAGCTCATAGATAGTCGTGTTAAGGAATCGCAGTATTAAACAACATCATATAAGCTAAATAAAAACAGGGATCTTCTCATCTATTGAGTTATCCCTGTTTTTTAATCCTTTTTTTCGCTTTTATTTCTTTTTATTTTTGCTTGTTTGGCTTTCCATCTATTTTGTCTATCTAATTCTTTTTTATACCAAGCTGGTCCATAAGCTTCTCGCTCTTCTAACGTCATTTCTGACCATTCCATAAATGTTAAATCACTTAGTATCATCTTTTCATCGCATTTCAAACATTCTACTGCTTTTCTTCTTGATGCAATTCGAACAGATTTACAAGATGGACATATGTAAACCAATATCATATAGTACCTCATTCCCATGATATAAGGGATATGCACTGGGTACACATCCCTATCTATCATTTTCTATTCACCCAAACCGTCCTCAATGGCTTTGATCAAAGTATCTAATGCCAATTCCTCATCTTCGCCTTCACATACAAACTCTACTTCGTCTCCGCACTTTACACATGCTCCTAAAACACTTAATACGCTTTTAGCATTAGCAGTATATCCCTTAAAGGTAAATGTGATTAAGGACTTAAATTGCATCGCCTCTTTACAAAGGATTCCTGCAGGTCTTAAATGCAACCCTGTTGGATTTTTAATCGTCACTTTTTGACTTACCATGTTCGTTCCTCCAATATCCCCTTATCGTCCTGTTCTATCTTTTATACTATAACATTTATTCCTTGTATTCTCAAGGTTCCTATGGATCTCTAACTTCCTTCTAATTCCCCTGGATGAACTAGATCAATAGTAATTGGATCTAATGTTTTTACTATATCGTCACTTAGACCTGTTACCGTAGGCGTTATGACATATGTCCCCGCCCTCTTATCTGTAAGATCTAAGGATACCGTTATGGTATCATTTGTAATAGCATCTACGGCTGATTTAGAGCCTTTAATCGGTATGGATAATGTTGATACATCTTTATAGGAGATGTCCAAGTCTTCCGCTTTTCCATTTACCACGATAGAGCTTACAGGAATCTCTAAGGTCTTGCTTATATTCTTTTCTATTTTAACGGTTACAGAAAAAGTGGTGCTAACGTCATTTTCAAGCTTCAATCCATATTCAGCTAAGTCTGCTTTAATATCTACTACCATATCCGAGGTATCGTCCATACCGTATATCTTGACTTTATTTGATGCCTTGATTTCTCGTCCATCCTCTTCGAACCGTGCCAAAGCTTCCTCTGATCCCGAGAAACGAACCGTCTTAGGATCTGGGAAGATCTCGTACCCTGTAAAGGTATAACCATCCGCTGGCTGTCCTTCTATTTCAGGAGTCAAAGTAAAACCTTCCTCTACCTTCCAGGCTTCGATGAGAGCCTTTACCGTTCTATTTTCTGGTGAGAACGATAGTTTCTGAGTATCTTCGTAACCTAACTCTTTTCCATCTTTATCATATAATACGTAAGCTTCATTATTAATTTCTCGATCTTCAGATAAGCCTTTTATGTTTAATCGGATTTTAACCTTATCTATTGTGTTGATGATTTGCTCTGGCCCAGTAATCGTAACCTTAGAAGGTTTAAATACAGGTGACGGATTTACATCAAAACCTTCTGCCGGTTTATTTTCAAACTTTGGCTCAATAACATAATCATTACTAATCACATTTTGAATGCTGATTTTCTGTGTATTAGGAACTACGGTAATAAACTTAGGATCTATTTCCCGACTATAACTTTTAGGTTCTGCTACGATTGGTACCGTGCTTACTTCTCCATCTTTTCCTTGTAACATATTGTACATATCAGCGGTAACATTAAACCCTGATTTCTTTAATTTATCTGTATAAGAACGTCTCGCAGTGACTAACACTTTTACTTTTGCACCTTCTAAAACGGAATAATCCTTATCATTATCTGTTAATATATCTTCATTGATATTT
The DNA here is from genome assembly GCA_018715425.1 of Candidatus Merdenecus merdavium. Classification (GTDB taxonomy): domain Bacteria; phylum Bacillota; class Clostridia; order Lachnospirales; family Lachnospiraceae; genus Merdenecus; species Merdenecus merdavium. The sequence continues at coordinate 3,363 of DVLR01000171.1, read as the reverse complement.
TGAACCTTATATTCTCCAATTTCCTCATTTGTCATAATTGGATCACTGACGTTAATAATAATCAGCCATAAAAAAGCAGATACTACTAGAGAAAGTATTTTAAGGCCAATATTATGTTTGATCTTTACTTTCATCTTTTTGCTTTCCTTTCTTTCTCTTAAATCGCTTCTGATCAGCCATCTTATTCTGGGCTAAAGCCAATTTCATGCTTAAGACTTCTGGTGTCACATCTCTGGTCAATGTCCCTTTAGAGGCCACTGATACTTTGCCTGTTTCTTCCGAAACAACAATGGTAATAGAATCTGAAACTTCGCTAATACCAACAGCAGCTCTATGTCTTGTTCCTAGCTCCTTGCTTAGCAGCATACTATCTGACAATGGAAGATAACAAGTTGCTGCCTTGATTCTATCGCCACTAATAATAACAGCTCCATCGTGAAGAGGTGTGTTATGCTCAAATATATTAATGAGTAACTGACTGGATACCATGGAATCTATTTCAATCCCCGTCTTTTCATATTCTGTTAATAAAATATTATTTTCAATCACGATTAATGCACCAGTTTTTACTTTTCCCATCTCAAAAGATGCTTTGACAATTTCAGATAAAGCTTTATCGCTAAATTGATATTGGTCATCTTTTGACTCAAATGGAAAGATCGAGGTGAAAAACTTTTTTTCTCCTAATTGTTCTAACGCTTTACGGATTTCTGGTTGAAATACAATAGCACCTACTGTAATGGCTACTGGTGCAGAATTTTGAACAATCCATAAAATGGTATTCATGCGGAAGATGGCTGCAATTAATATAAAAAGCAACATCACCAATATTCCCTTTAACAAAGCCCATGCCCTGGTCCTCTTAATCCAGTTCATGATCCGATACATTAAAAACCAAATAATCAGGATCTCTACAATATCGATTAGGCTGATCTTATATGGTAGATTTAATATATTAAAGTCAAAACCTGTTAAAAAATCCATCTACCCACATCCCTTCTTGTTTCCTAACAAATCTTTTTTACTCTTTATCGTCATCATTATCATAAGGTTCTTCATAATCATAAGGCTCTTCATATTGATTTTCATTTACCTTTTCATTTACATGATCAAACTCTTCCAATATCTTCTCCCGTTCTTTATTGCTTGTTCGAGATGTGGTATTTCTCTTCTTCTTTTGAGGATTGATTCTTTGTACCCGAAAACTTGGTTTAGCGATACTGATTTTTGGTACGGCTTTAACGTAATAATAGTATTCATCATCTTCAAACTGAACGTATTCTGTTCTTGTATAATCCACACTAAACATAAAAAATTGTAAGATGATTGCAATTCCCGATGATATCATGGTACTAACCAGTAATGCCAAAATATTATTTGGTACGTCTAAAAAGAAATCACCGATTAACATAATAAAGATATACGTCAGTGCTCCTACTCCTATGGCAATGGACCATGAGTAATCTTTAGATAATTTTCTAATAAAATACATGAGTAAAATCACTGCTGTAAATGCCACTAAAGTCATCATCATCGCCTTATTTTTTATTAATCCATCCACCAAATAATTGATTTTTTGAATCATATTATCGGTACTTTGTCCACTAATATATGCTGCTTTATCTTTTACAAATATAATAAAATAATAGAGAACGACACCACACCCTACTGCAATAGCAGATAAAGGATTACCAATCAACCCTACAACTATAGGCGCCAATACAGGCAGATGAATGATATAGGTAAATGGAGTCAGAATCAAAATGTAACTATCCTTCGTATTGAACCTAAAATACAAAAGCATCATTAATATCATCAGTATGATTCCAATAATAGCAACTTCTATAGATACAGCATAAAAGTGAGCAATCAAAAATAAAGCTGCAAATATGATGGTCATGGTGATGGGTAAGATGGAGCAAAAAAGAGACAGTATGATTACGATAATGGGACTTTTTAATGTACTCATAAACCCAAGAGTTGTATTAATTGTAATAAATGTAATCAATGCTAGAAGGAACTTAAGAATCGGTACCGCGTATACATCATACTTTTCAAAGAAACCTTTTAACCACTCTTTTATTTCCAGTAGTTTAGTCATCTTGCTCTCCTCCCACTTTGCTTTGCTTCATTCGTCTCTTTTTTTCTAAATCACTGGTAAGCCGTTCTAATTTCCTTAAGTCTTTGCTATATAGTTTTAATTTTTTTACTGATTTGGTATAACGATAACTATATAGTATATAAGAAATTATTAAATATAAAACCATGAGAATCACATAAGGAATGATCAGCTGCTGGGCGAATTTTTTATAATCAAATTGATAAATATGATCTATTATAAAATCCATATGATACACAAACCACAGACCAATTAGTATGAGGTAGGCTACTGTAACAGCAATTCCTGTTTTTAACATTTGATAACCTACATAATCCTTTCTAAAGTACTTGCTGGTTTTGAGAGCTTCTTTTCCTGATTTGGATTCAAAGGCAGCTAATTTAATCATTAACTTTAAACGTTCTTCATTTATCATAAATAACTCCTTCATTTATTCTTTCCAAATATGATTCTCATTATATCATAGATAGTTATAGATGAAAAGACGAGGGAAGAAATAAGCATAAGATTTCTTTACTGAAAAAACTAATAATCATAACTTGTACAAATTACGACAAAATACACTTCCTTCACACCTTGTTTTTTCAAAAGATAAGAGATGGCATCCATAGTACTGCCTGTAGTATAAATATCGTCTACTAGTAGTATGCGTTCATATCCACCTGCTCCTTCTATCACTTGAAAAGCATGACGAAGACTTGCCTTTCTTTGTCTTCTATCAAGCTCCTTTAATGCTTTTGTATTTTCTACTCTAGTTACTAACTTTTGATTGCTTGGAATGTGAAGAGCCTTAGAAACTCTTTTTGCAATGAGATAAGCCTGATTATACCCTCTTTGATCCATTCTTTTTTTATGAATGGGCACTGGAACAACTACCTGAGGTTCCAGCTTTTCTATATATGGCAAGATCTTAGGTATCAGTTCCGATACATAGAAGTTTGCGTACTCCCTACGCCCTTTATACTTAAAGTAATACATGGATTCCTTCATTTTTTTACTATAATGAAAGCATGCCCAACCGCGATTGAAAGAATGACTTTGATTTTTACATCCATTACAGTACTCTTTTTCAAAATCTGATATGGGTTTACCACATTTCTTACAGAATGGCTCTTTTAAGTCATGTACTTCCTTTCTGCATTCTATGCAAATCAACTTTCCTTTATCTTTTACAATCTGATGACAGATAGGGCAGCGCCTTGGATAAATCAGCCCTAATAAATTGATGATCCATTGATACATAG
>DVLR01000170.1 GCA_018715425.1 Candidatus Merdenecus merdavium | reverse complement strand
AATAGTCACAATCACTATTTCCTTTAGCCAAGATTCCTAATTTTAAACTCTCTCTGTGCTTCTCGTTTCTGATCTTTCTTAGCAATATCCTGACGTTTATCATATAATTTCTTTCCTCTTGCTAATCCAATTTCAACCTTTACAAGACTGCCTTTAAAATACACTCTAAGTGGTACGATAGTAAGGCCTTTTTCAGCTATTTTACCTGATAATTTATGAATCTCATATTTATGAAGTAATAACTTTTTGGGACGAAGAGGATCCTTATTAAATATATTTCCCTTTTCATAAGGACTTATATGCATTCCATATACAATTACTTCTTGATTCTCTATCCTAATAAAAGATTCTTTTATACTGCATTTTCCCATTCGTAATGATTTTACTTCTGTCCCATGCAAGGAGATCCCTGCTTCAAAACTTTCCTCTATAAAGTAATCGTGGTACGCTTTTTTGTTATTTGCCACCAATTTTGTCGGTGTCTTAGCCATATTACATCCTCCCCTTTGTTATTGATTCCTTTAGCAAATGATGTTGCTCTTCTATTCACCATATCTTCATGATACACTGATATGTTATTTCTTACACTGTGTTTTATCTTTCTTATGAAACAACTTTCTATCTTCTGCGGCGACTGTACATCCAGCATCTTTTTTACGTTGCAGTTGGATTCTCCATTGAATTAGCTTTGATAACTGGGATTTCATATCCCCTTTATGATATTAATCATGAATGGAGTGCTCCTTGTCTCGTTCTATTTCGAAATCTATGGTTCTTTGTAAACGGTCAGCTCCAGTTACAACAATCTTTACTTTTTCTCCCAATTTATAAACGTTTCCAAGGTGTTCACCGACTAGTTCATATCGATCTTCATTATAAATATAATAATCATCATCTAAACTCGTAACATGAACCATACCTTCTATTGTATTTGGCAATTCAACATACAAACCAAAGGATGTCACCCCTGAAATAATACCTTCAAAGGCCTGCCCTATATACTGTTCCATATATTCTACTTTTTTAAGTTTAAGAACCTCTCTTTCGGCCTCTTCTGCTCGTCTTTCTAGTTTACTAGATGAATTAGCTACACCTGGTAAAATTTTTTCATAATGTTCTATTCTTTGTGGATTCATTCTTCCACGTAAATTTTCTTTTATGATTCTATGAATCTGTAAATCTGGATAACGTCTAATGGGCGATGTAAAGTGACAGTAATATCTTGCCGCCAATCCAAAGTGGCCAGTGCATTCTACAGTATACTTGGCTTGTTTCATGGAACGTAAAGCCAATCTACTAATTAAAGTCTCCTCTTTTGTATCTTCAATTTTAGTTAAAAGTTTCTGTATTTCCTTAGGATGAATTTCATCTTTGGTGTTCTTAATTGCATAGCCAAAGTTATGAATGAACATTCCCAACTTTAAGATCTTATCTGGATCAGGATTCTCATGGGTACGATATACAAAGGGAATCTCCTGCCAGAAATAATCCTGAGCGACAGTTTCATTGGCAATCAACATAAATTCTTCTATTATTTTTGTTGCAACGTTTCTCTCATAAGGTTTAACATCTATAGGCTGTCCTTGATCGTTTAAAATAATTTTCGTTTCTGGAAAATCAAAATCAATAGATCCTCTTTTTTTACGCTTTTCTCGTAATATCTTTGCTAAATCTTCCATCATGTGAAACATTGGAACGTAGGGCTTATATTGATTGATTTCCTCCTGATCTTCTTCAAGTATTTTTTTTACGCTTGTATAGCTCATTCTTTGATTCACACGAATCACAGTCTCTGCTATTTTATGTCCTACCACCGTTCCATTTTCATCAATATTCATGATACAGCTCAATGCTAAACGATCTGCACCTGCATTTAGTGAGCAAATACCATTTGATAATTTATGAGGCAACATGGGAATGACACGATCTACCAAATATACACTAGTGCCTCTTTTTAAAGCTTCACGATCCAAGGCACTTTTTTCTTGTACATAATTTGTTACGTCTGCAATATGAACTCCAAGTTGATAAATATCTCCTTTTTTAGATACCGATACTGCATCATCTAAGTCTTTGGCATCCTCTCCATCAATGGTTACCATCTCCGTATCTCGAAGATCTAGCCTTCCAAGCATATCAGCCTCACTTACTTCATTAGAGACTCTTTCTGTCTGATTTAATACTCTTTCTGGAAATTCCATCGGTAACTCATGGGCATATACAATGGATAATATATCCGTTCCTGGATCGTTCATATGTCCAAGAATCTCCTTTACTTTTCCTTCAGGATTTTTATCTTTGTTTCCAAAACTAGTTATTTCCACTAATACTTTATGACCTGATACTGCACCCTTTGAACGCTCTATGGGGATAAATATATCTTTTGTAAACCGTAAGTTGTCTGCCACTACAAAGCCAAAATTCTTGCTTTTTTCAAAGGTTCCAACAATTTCATTTATCCCATGATTTAAGATTTTTACAATCGTACCCTCTTGTCGTTTTCCCCTTTGTCCTACTTTTAAGCTGACTTGTACACGATCTTTATGCATGGCTCCATGGATGTCTGATTCTCCAATAAAAATATCTTCCTCCTCCCCTTCTATTTCTACAAAACCAAATCCTCTGGGGTGAGCAATAAAAGTACCTACAACAAAATTACCTTCTGATTTGCTGTACCTTCCTTTACCTGAAAGATCTACTTTTCCTTCTGATACCAAATCATCTAAAATCTGTTTTAATTCTTTTCTCATCTCTTTTGGTACTTGTAATACTATAGCTATTTGTTTTATTTTCATGGGAACATAATGTTCATCACAAATAAATGCATATATCTTTTCCTTACGTTCTGAAAATTTTTGATCCAATATAACACTTCCTTTCTTTTCTTTCTCTTATTCTGTTATTATACCCAAAGGGGCTAAACTCATGTTATCTCTTATGTAAAAAACATTTCTTTCTTTTCTATTGATGAAGTTTCTAAATCTATTTTAACATCTTTTCTTTCTTATAGCACGATGAAAAATGAAATAGCAAGATCTAAATTATATTTTTATTCATTTCCCTCTTTTACGCAAAAAAATGCATCCTAGTATTAAATACCAAGATGCATATTACTAAAACAGATACGAAGACTAAAGGATCCTTTCATCTTCTATCTATTTACCAAAGTTCATATTTAAAACAACTGCTAGTACAATAAAAACGACAGCTAACCACCTTGTGATCTTAACAAGGTTTCCTTCCATGGAACGTCCTTTGTTTTTGCCCCAATATGTGTCTGCAACTCCGCTAATAGCACCTAAACCAGCTGATTTCCCCTCTTGAAGTAATACTACTACACTAAGTACAATACAATCTAATACAAATAATATCGTAAGAATAACTCTTAAAATCTCCATTATTACACCTCCTATAGTCAAACAATATCCAGTTTAACACAAAAAAACATATATTTCAACTAAAACTTTCGTATCCCTTTATTTTAAATCTCCACATCATTTATCTTTGAAATCCAAACTCTATAAGACCCCGTAACTCCTCATTTAGGTCTCCTTCTAACTTACAATTTAATAACATATAGATTAAAGTGTCCATTCTATGAACATCCTCGTATTCCTTTTGCTTCGGCTCAATAAAGGTTTTTATTTTTTCTTTCAACTCTTTCAATGTTTTGCACTCTAAAGCCTCTACAAATAACTTTTGAGGTGCTTTCATCGTATGCAAAGCATAACCACTGGCATAACAGTATTCCCCTAAGGAAATTAAATCATTACGATGTTTTGATTCCATCTTCGTTATTACAGCACCTTCTACTAAATCATAGACCATTCTACTCACTCCTATACTTTTAACTTATTACGGTATACATATTACTTATGTCCTTTTATGATACCCAACCATAATGTAAAATCAGTCATTGATTACATGATCATAACAAGTATAATAGAAATAAAGATACCTGGCAAGTAATTCATTACTTTTAATTTAGTAATACCCAACATATTGAAAGCTAGACCTATAATCAACAAAGATCCCACGCAAGTCATTTCTCTAATTACAACTTCATTTAAATATGGAGCAATCCATGTAGCTAAAAGAGTAATACTTCCT
>DVLR01000169.1 GCA_018715425.1 Candidatus Merdenecus merdavium | reverse complement strand
GGCATAATCAATATAATCGTCCTCAACTAATGATTTACCGATTTCTTCACCCATGGCTTTAGCAAAAGTATAAGACATCCCTCCACCAATAATCAATGTATCGACTTTATCAAGAAGATTATTGATAACAGAAATCTTAGAAGAGACTTTAGATCCACCTAATATAGCAACAAAAGGTCTCTCTGGGTTATTCACTGCATTACCTAAAAAATCAATTTCTTTTTGCATTAAATAACCAACAACAGCAGTATCAACATATTTAGTAACCCCTACATTAGAACAATGGGCTCTATGAGCTGTACCAAAGGCATCATTAACAAATACATCCGCAAGAGAAGCAAGATCTTTACTTAATTCTTCACCATTTTTAGTCTCTTCTGCTCGATAGCGAGTATTTTCTAAAAGGACAACATCTCCATCTTTCATTTCAGCCACTGCTGACTTCGCATTTGAACCAACAACCTCATCATCCGCTGCAAATTTAACATCTTGTCCTAACAGCTGGGTAAGACGAACTGCAACAGGTGCTAAAGATAACTCTGGCTTAGGCTCTCCTTTCGGTTTACCAAGATGAGAGCAAAGAATAACCTTTCCTCCATCTGCAATTAATTTCTTAATTGTAGGCAATGCTGCGACTAATCTATTCTCATCCGTGATTTTTCCATCTTGTAATGGAACGTTGAAATCGCATCGAACTAAAACCCTTTTCCCTTTCACATTTATATCATCTACAGATTTTTTATTCAGCATATAAACTTCCTCTCTTCTTCCTTTAATAAAATTCTAACTTCATTGACTCAAGCATAATCTCTTCCTAAAAAAAGAGCCCAGCCCTAATAGAGACCGGACCCTTAAGGATCTATGCTAGCTAAATCTTAGGTATTCTAAGATTATGCTAATTCTGCAAAGTATTTAATGGTTCTAACCATCTGGCTTGTGTAAGAGTTCTCATTATCGTACCAAGAAACTACTTTTACTAATGTTTGGCCATTACCTAATGGTGTAACTTTAGTCTGTGTAGCATCGAATAAAGAACCATAAGTGATTCCTACGATATCAGAAGATACGATTTCATCTTCTGTGTAACCAAATGATGCAGAAGTAGCTGCTTTCATTGCTGCATTAATTTCTTCAACGTTAACTTCTTTATTCACTACTGCAACTAATTCTGTAAGAGAACCTGTTGGAACTGGAACTCTTTGAGCTGCTCCGTCTAATTTACCAGCTAATTCTGGGATAACAAGACCGATTGCTTTTGCTGCTCCTGTTGAGTTAGGGACAATATTAGCTGCTGCTGCACGCGCTCTTCTTAAATCTCCCTTTGGATGAGGACCATCTAATGTCATCTGATCACCTGTGTAAGCGTGAATAGTAGTCATGAATCCTTTTTCGATAGCTGCTAATTTATTTAAAGTATCGGCCATTGGTGCTAAGCAGTTTGTTGTACAAGATGCTGCAGAGATAATTGTATCTTCTGCTTTTAATACGTCTTCATTTACACTAAATACTACTGTTGGAAGATCGTTACCTGCTGGAGCAGAAATAACTACTTTTTTAGCTCCTGCATCTATATGAGCCTGAGCTTTGTCTTTTGATGCGAAAAATCCAGTACACTCAAGTACAACGTCTACTCCTAAATCTCCCCATGGAAGATCCTTAGGATCTCTTTGAGCATAGATTTTAATTTCTTTTCCATCAACTACGATAGCATCTTCTTTTGCTTCTACTGTATCACCTTTTACATATCTACCTTGTGCTGAATCATATTTTAATAAGTGTGCAAGCATTTTAGGATTTGTTAAGTCGTTAATTGCAACAACTTCGTATCCTTCTGCACCAAACATTTGTCTAAAAGCAAGACGTCCAATACGTCCAAAACCATTGATTGCTACTTTTACTGCCATGTTTAATTCCTCCTAAAGTTAGATTATGAACTTTATGTTCTATTAAGATTGTTAAAGAAACATCAACCTACCTGTTATTCTACATAATTTAATCTTAAAATTCAAGTCAAAAATCAAAGAAACATGAAAAATTGTACTAATAATAAAAATATTGTTAATTTTTAATATTATTTCTTGTTTTCCTCCTTATCTATTGTTTGATTTTTCCATTTATTCATAAAATATCCTCTTTCTATTAGTATCTTTTTATATAAAGAATGAAATTTTCTCACTTCCTCGTTCAATCTCTATCATTATTTCAAATATGTGATATAATATTTTTAATTTATAGGAAATGAATATCACTTTTCATCCTAAATCTACTGAAATATACAGGAAAGGATTTGTATTATGTATACTGATTACCATTTACACTCTAGTTTTTCTGGTGACTCTGATACACCTATGGAAGACATGATTAAAAGAGGGATAGAATTAAAATTAAAGACCATATGCTTTACCGAACATATGGATTTTGATTGGCCAACTTCTGAATATAATTTCGAAGTGAATACCGAAGCTTATTACCACAAACTATTGGAATATAAAGAGATCTATAAAGATCGTATTGAAATACTATTTGGTATCGAAATAGGCATGCAACCTCATCTAGCAGAAAAAAACAGTATTTATCTAAGGGAATATCCTTTTGATTTTGTCATTGGCTCCACTCATATCGTCGATGGACAAGATCCTTATGATAAAGATTATTTTGCAGGTCGAACAGAAGCTGCATCTTATTTAAGATACTTCGAAATGACTCTAGATAATATACGTATATTTAAAGATTTTGATTCTCTGGGACACCTAGATTATGTCCTTCGCTTAGGTCCAACGAAAGATAAACATTATACGTATAAAAAATATGCAGATGTCATTGATGCCATTTTGAAGACGATCATTGAAAATGGCAATGGATTAGAAGTCAATACAGCTGGTCTAAAATATGGATTAGCTGCTCCAAATCCACATCCTGATATTTTAAAGCGCTACAAGGAATTAGGTGGCGAAATCATTACCATCGGTTCTGATGCCCATGCACCAGAGTATTTAGCTTATGAATTTCATGGTATCCATGCACTCCTTAAGTCCTGCGGTTTTTCCTATTATACTATATTTCGCAAAAGAGAACCAGAATTCATTAAGCTTTAATTTTTCAGCAAAAAAATCCATCCAATCACAGATTCTTGTTGGATGGATTTTTGTTTATCTTTGAAAATAACAACTTATCTTAATAAATGTAATCTATGGGCAATCTGTAAAATCAATTCGCCTTTAGGCAACCTCTTAATTTCCTCTACTGTAAATATCCCCGATACCATAACTGCTACGAAATATACTGCAACGGCAAAACAGATACTAATCATAAGTGAAATTACATTTGATTTTATCAAGAAATATACCAATTGATAAGTACCAAAGGCCACAATTCCCATTAGTAAAGCAGCAATAGCTGGTTTTACATAAGTGTTAATCAGGTCCTGTTTAAAGGATAATGTTTTTTTCATTACGACTTGATTTAAAATACAAACAGTGCCAGAATAAACGATATTCGCAAGTGCCAGTCCATATAGGTTGACAGAGGTAAATCTTAGAATTAACATTAAAAATACACTTTGAATGATCAAAGCTGCTGTGGCATTTACCACGGTGGCTTTAGCTTTTCCTATTCCTTGTAAAATGGAGTTGGTAATTGTAGATAGAGAATAGAAAAAAACGGAAATACTTAAAACTCTTAATAAACTAGATGCCAAATCCAAGGATTCCGGCTGTGGAAATAAAAGCTGTGTAATTGGTTTTGCCAAAACAAAAAGCCCTACTCCTGCTGGTATTCCTACCAACATCGTTGTTTTTAAAGCTTTATCCATGTTCCTCCCTGTTAATGCTATATCATTCATTTCGTATGCCCCAGAGATACTTGGAATGACTGCCGTTGCAATGGATGAAGCAATAGCAAGAGGGATACTCACTAATACAACCGGTTTTCCCACAAAGATTCCATAAAAAGTACTGATTTGTTTACTATCTAACTTATGCACCTTATGCATGATATTGGAATAAATACTCTGATTTAAAGTCGTATTGATATTATAAATAAAAGCGCTTAAAATAATTGGAGCTGCCATAAGTAAAATAAGCTTGAAAATATCAGGATAACTAATTTCTCTAGAATAAATATCCCTTTTCATTCTTCTTTGCATTCCTTTTCGGTTAAGAGCATATACCCAAACCATAAACAAAAGAGCAATCAATACTCCCAGCCCAGTTCCTATTGCACTTCCCTTAGCACCTCTTAAAGCTTGCTCTGTGGAATCCGTTCCTGCTGCACTTTGAACAAATATGTAGGCAAGGGAAAGACTGGCAGCTGCATTTGCTATTTGTTCTAATATCTGAGAAATACTAGTTTGAACCATGGATCCATAGGCTTGAAAATATCCCCTTAAAGTTCCAAGAAGCCCTGACAAAAAAATAGTAGGAGCAAAGAGTTTTAGTACCTCTGCTTGCTGACTATTCAGACCACCTAAATAATCTGCTCCAAAAAAGGCCAGAAGGCTTGTAATAGCACAAAGTATAATAACAAAAACATTGGATCCAACAAAAATCTTATGAGCATTTCGATACTCTTTTAGAGCCAATTTTTGAGCCATAACTTTTGATACAGCTGTTGGTATACTGTAGGAAGAAATCATAAGTAAAATTGCATAGACATTATAAGCAGGTCCATAATATCCGTTTCCTTCATCTTTAATAATATTAGCAAGAGGGCTTCTGTATAAAAGCCCTATGATTCTACAAATGATTCCAGCAGCCGCCAAAATACCAGCCTGCTGCACGAAATTCGTCTGCTTTTTTTTGTTTTTCATGATGATACCTATACTTTCTTTAATTAGGATGCTCAAGATCAAGCATTGGGCATCCCAATCCTTTCTATAATTTCGTCAATAGGACTAGTATAATATGTAATGACAGAGAATACAATCTATTTTTGGTTTTTAAGGTATACAGATGTTGTCGAAACCAGAAGCACGTTCCCCCTAAGAAACTTTTATTCTATGACTCTTTTCCAATGCTTTTTTTAACATTCCCTGCTTCCTTCTTAATTCGTCCATACTTGTTAAGCGCCATTCCCAATTAGGCGTTCCAAGAGTTCCAGGTACATTAAGCCTGCCCTCATTTCCTAATCCCAAAATATCTTGAACTGGTAAAATAGCAGTTTCAGCAATATTATCTAAGGTGTATTGAACAAAATCCCATAGGATATCTCCAGATTCATATCCTAATTTATATAATGTTTCTTCTGCTGCTTTCTGTATCTCCACTGGTTGACTAGTCAGCCATCCCATCATTGTTTCGTTATCATGTGTTCCAGTATAAACGATCATATTTTTACGGTCTTTAAAAGAATGATTCTTCTCTAAAGGATCAAAAGTAAATTGAATAATTTTCATACCAGGAAACTTATAGTAATCTCGTAAATCATAAACCTCTGGTCTCATATCCCCTAAATCTTCTGCAACAATTCGAAGATCTGGGTAAGTTTTCAATAAAGTATCAAAGAATTCATATCCTGGTGCCTCTATCCACACTCCATCAATGGCAGTTTCACAAGATGCAGGGATTTTCCAATAAGTATCAAAGGCTCTAAAGTGATCAATACGGATAATATCAAATAATTTAGCATTATAAGCAATGCGGTCAAGCCAAAATTTATATCCTGTTTCTTTTAAATGCTCCCAGTTATATACAGGGTTCCCCCATCTTTGCCCCGTTTCACTAAAGTAGTCTGGTGGCACTCCTGCAATAAATTTCGGTGATCCTTTTTCATCTAATAAAAAGTCTTCTTGATTCATCCAAACATCTAAGGAATCCAATCCTACATAAAAAGGAATATCTCCCATAATTTCGATCCCCATTTTACCTGCATAATCTTTTACCTGTTTCCATTGTTTAAAAAACATATATTGAATAAACATTTCATAGTTGATTTCATCTTGATAAATAGAAACATCAAAGTTCTTATCTTTGATCCATTTTCTTTGATCCTCAAGCCATAAATTCCAGCAAATGAAATGATTTTGTTTTTTTAAAGTTAGGAATACTGCATAGTGATAGACCCATTCTTCTTTTATAAACATCTCGTATTCTTCCGTCTTTACAAAGTTTTTATAAGCCTTTTTAAGCTGACTGCCTTTATAGATCCTTACACGTTCATAGTCTATCCTCTTATTGTCTTTTCCCAAGGGTTGTGGCCTCTTTTTTAACAGCCCCTCCTGATATAGGGTATCAAGATCAATATATAATTCATCTCCAGCATAAGACGAATAGGGTTGATAAGGAGAATTTCCGTACCCTAGAGGATTTAAGGGTAGAATCTGCCAAATCCCTATTCCACATTCCTTCATAAAGTCAATAAACTCATAACATCCTTTTCCAAAATCTCCAATCCCATAATTGGATGGTAACGATGCCACAGGCATTAATAATCCCGCTTTTCTCATAATCATACTTTCCTTCCTGATCATCTTACAAGGTAATCATAAACAGTATACCCTATCATGTTTCTTTTGCGCAAGTGTCCAATAGCAACACTTCTTACTAGAAATCTATGGACATACAAAAAAGAGCTACCAGCAGCTCTTTTTTATCATCTTTACTCTACTTCTACTAAATTTGTACTTTTTACTATAGTTCCACCACCTAGGACATATTCTCCATCATAGAAAACCACTGCTTGCCCTGGTGTAATAGCTCTTTGGGGCTCTTCAAAAATACATAGAACTTCGTCTTTTGATACCTTTTTAATTGTACACGGAGAACCATTATGATTGTAACGTATTTTAGCAATCACCTGTTTTTCTCCTTCTAGATCTTCAACAGACATAAAGTTTAACTGATTGGCATATAGGCCTTTTGCAAAAACTTCTTCTGATTCTCCAATGACCACTTCATTGGTTTCTGGGCGAATTTCAAGAACAAAGACAGGGTGTCCCATAGATAAACCAAGGCCTTTTCTTTGACCTACGGTATAGTGGGTAATTCCTTTATGTCTTCCAATAATGTTCCCTTTGCTATCAACAAAGTTTCCTTCCTCAATTTTTTTATCCGTACTTTCCTCTATAAAAGATGCATAGTCATGATCTGGAATAAAACAAATTTCCTGACTATCTGGTTTGTTAGCAATTCTAAGATTGATACCTTTTGCCAATTCTCTGATTTCATCTTTATGATATGCTCCCACTGGCATCAGCGTATGAGAAAGCTGATATTGAGTTAGATTATATAATGCATAAGTTTGATCCTTTGCAGCTGTAACAGATTTTTTTAGAGTGAATCTATTATTTGGTAATTTTACTACTTGTGCATAGTGTCCCGTAGCAATATAGTCGGCTCCGATATCAAGGCTCCTCTTTAAAAGAGATTCCCATTTTACGTATCGATTACATGCAATACAAGGATTTGGAGTTCTTCCTTCTAAATATTCGTCTACAAAATAATCGATGACCTTATCTTTAAATTCTGATTTAAAATTCATAACGTAATAAGGGATATCAAGCTTGTGAGCAACTCTTCTTGCATCATCAACTGCACTAAGACCGCAGCAACCACCATTTTCCTCTTGGACTTCCCGGTCTTCATCCTGCCATATCTGCATAGTGACACCTATTACATCAAAGCCTTGTTCCTTTAATAGGTGAGCAGCCACAGAGGAGTCAACTCCTCCAGACATGCCTATCACTACTTTCTTTTTTTCCATAAAAACCTCCTGATATATCACGGACTAGTATACTTCTTCCTCTTCTTCGTCCTCATGGATATCAGATTTTGGTTTTTCTAGTCCTTCAATCTTCAAATTGTGTTTCTCTGCATAGTCCCACAAAGCAGCATGTATTGCTTCTTCAGCTAATAAAGAACAGTGTACTTTTACTGCTGGTAGACCATCGAGGGCTTCCATAACAGCCTTATTCGTTACCTCTAAGGCTTCTTGTACTGTTTTTCCTTTTACGAGTTCTGTTGCCATACTACTTGTTGCAACAGCTGCTCCACATCCAAACGTCTTAAATTTAACATCCTGAATGATTTTATTATCATCTATATCTAAATAAATTCTCATGATATCGCCACATTTAGCG
>DVLR01000168.1 GCA_018715425.1 Candidatus Merdenecus merdavium | reverse complement strand
ATTCTATTTTTGAAAGAAGGCATGTTGGATCATGTATTTGATTGTGCTCACGAAGAGCTAAAATCCTTGGATCAAGAAGAATATATGCAATTTTTGACTCTTAATTTATCCTTGAAAGAACTAGAAGGATATGTCCTTATCATTCCAGAACGGTATTTACAAGATCATGAATCTGAAATAGAAAACGCATTAAAAACTTCAGGAGTAACAGGTAATTATACTCTTATAAATGGATCTAAACATGGTGTGACCAATGGATTTGTGCTTATGAAGGATGGCATAGAGGAAAACCATACATTTGACTCCTGGATTGGATACCTTAGGGAGGAGATGGAAGGAGAAATTCTTGATATCTTATATGAGAGGGGGTAAAAACAAATGGGAAATACAGATTATATTACAGCCTCTTCCTATATTAGGACTCAGGAAAACCGTTTAATTTCTAAGTCAAAACTGGAATCCTTAATGGGAATGGAAAATATATCAGAAGTATTAGGGGCATTGTCATCGGGAACAGACTATCGGTTTACCCATATAAATAAATTACAGCAAGCAGATGATATCCTAAGAAAAGAGTGTAAAAGAATATATGATCTGGTAGAGAATATTGCTCCTCATAAACAAGTAGTGGAGATCTTAAAATGTAAATATGATTATGCACTGATCAAAAGGGTTTTAAAAAGCTATTATATTGGAAAAGATATCAAAGAGCTCTCATCAGAAGTCTCCTCATATTCAGCAAAAGAAATCTATCAGGCTATGATGAATCCAGATATCAGTCCTATGGATCAGAATATGAAAGAAACCATCCTCCAAGCAATGAAGTATTTAAATCAACAGGATATTCAAGGTCATGATCTTTTTTTAGATCGGAAGATGTATGAGGAAATGAGCAGAATAAGCAAAGAGTTATCTTGTGATTTAATTACAGAGCAGGTCCGTATGACTATAGATTTTTATAATGTGAAAGCATTATTAAGATCAAGAGATATGGATCTTGGAAAGGAAATTCTGGAACGTGCTTTGGCTAAAGGTGGAAGTATTCCTATTGATGCTATTTTGAGTCAATATTCCGTGCCGCTATCAGCAGTATCTACTTCTTTTTCTTATAAGTACCTTGGAAAACAGGTGAAAGAAGGATTAGAAGACTATGCAGTTACTAAGAATTTTAGTAAATTAGAAAATTTATTAGAAGATATGCTACTGAACCATATAAAAAAAGCAAAGTATGTATCCTTTGGACCTGAAGTTTTATATGCATATATTCTTGCCAAGGAACATGAGATAAGCCAAGTAAGAATCATCATAACGTGTAAGTGGAAAGGCATATCAAATACAATATTAAGGCGAAAGATAGGTGAGACCTATGTATAAGATGGCAGTCATTGGAGATAAAGATTCTGTATTAGTGTTTAAAGCTTTTGGTGCAGATATATTTGAGGTAGATGAGACGGATAGAGAAGAAAACCGAAAACTTATCAGAACATTATCAAGGCAAGGTTACGGGCTTATTCTACTAACCGAGCAAATTGCAATTCATATAGAAGATGTCATAGAGCATTATCGGAAACAGGCTTCACCTGTTATTCTGCTTATTCCATCTGGAGAAGGATCAGAGGGAATGGCAGCAGGAAGAATGGCCAAAAATATAGAGCGGGCTGTGGGAATCGATATTCCTGAACGAAATGATCAAGATGACTAGATAGAGAGGAGCGAAACAAGTTGAGATTAGGTACAGTTACAAGTGTTTCAGGACCTTTAGTTAGAGCAAAAGGGATGAACACTGCTAAAATTTATGATATGGTAACTGTTTCGGATAAACGATTAATTGGTGAAATTATCGAAATTCGTGGAGATGAGGCATCCATACAGGTTTATGAAGAAACATCTATGCTAGGACCAGGAGAACCCGTCTATGGAGATGGCCAACCCTTAAGTGTAGAATTAGGACCAGGACTATTAGAATCTATGTTTGATGGCATTCAAAGGCCATTAGTAAAAATAATGGATCAATCTGGGGATTTTATAGAAAGAGGAGTCCAAGTATCTGCTTTAGACAAAGAGAAGTTATGGAAATTTAAACCTACGGTATCAGTAGGTGACCAGGTGATTCAAGGAGATGTGCTAGGAACTGTTGAGGAAAATACTGTGATTCAACATAGAATTATGGTTCCTAAGGGCATTCAAGGTACAGTGAAAGCAATATCCGAAGGAGATTATACTTTAAAAGATATGATCGCCACCATAGAAGATAAAAATGGTGAGGATCATCCTGTTACCTTGATGCAAAAGTGGCCAGTTCGTAAGAGCCGCCCTTTTAAGAAAAAAAGAACCCCTACTAAGCCACTGGTTAGTGGACAGCGTGTCATTGATACTTTCTTTCCAGTTGCTAAAGGGGGAACCGCTTGTGTTCCAGGCCCCTTTGGTAGTGGAAAAACAGTTGTTCAGCATCAGCTAGCTAAATGGGCCGATGTAGATATTGTGGTATATGTAGGATGTGGAGAACGTGGAAATGAGATGACCGATGTTCTTAACGAATTTCCTGCCTTAATCGATCCTAAGACAGGTGAAAGCCTTATGAAACGAACGGTTTTAATCGCAAATACTTCTAATATGCCAGTGGCAGCTCGTGAAGCATCCATTTATACTGGTATTACCATTGCCGAATACTATAGAGATATGGGGTACTCTGTTGCTCTTATGGCAGACTCTTCCTCTCGCTGGGCCGAGGCACTAAGGGAAATGTCAGGACGTTTAGAGGAAATGCCAGGTGAAGAAGGTTATCCTGCATATTTAGGATCTCGTTTAGCAGAGTTTTATGAAAGAGCTGGTGAGGTTGTTTGTTTAGGGAAGGACCAAAGGGAAGGTACTTTGACTGTGATCGCAGCAGTATCACCACCAGGTGGTGATTTATCCGAACCTGTCACACAAGCAACTCTTAGGATTGTAAAAGTATTTTGGGGATTAGACTCGGATTTAGCATATGCAAGACATTTCCCAGCTATTAATTGGTTGAATTCATATAGTTTATATTCAACATCCCTATTAGAATGGCTGGATCAATCTGTAGATCCAGAGTATTCAAAATATCAAAGGGAGGCTATGTCACTTCTCCAAGAAGAGAATCGTTTAAATGATATTGTCCGTTTGGTGGGATATGATTCTTTATCTCCAAAAGATCAATTGAAACTAGAAGGAGCAAAATCTTTAAGAGAAGATTTTTTGCAACAAAATACTTTTGTAGAAACAGATGCATATACCACGTTGAGCAAACAGTTTAAAATGCTAAAAGTTATTATAGAGTTTTATCATGCAGGTGAAAAAGCCATCGATCATGGAATTTATCTAAAAGAAGTGTTAGAACTTCCAGTCAGAGAGAAAATAGGTAGAATGAAAGAAGTTCCAGAAGATGAATCCGAGAAATTAGTTTCCCTCTATGAGGATTTATGGTCAGAGGTGGAAACACTGATAAAAGAGAGAGGTGATCAGCTATGATGAAAGAATATCGCACCATATCAGAGATTGTTGGACCACTGATGGTTGTTGAAAAGGTAAAAGATGTCAGTTACGACGAAATGGTGGAAGTCAGAACTCAGGCTGGTGAAATCAGACAGGGACGAGTACTAGAAATCAATGAAGAAAGTGCCGTAGTACAATTATTTGAAAGAGCAGACGGTATCCTTATGGAAAAAAGTTCTGTGAGATTTTTAGAAAAACCCCAGATGTTGGGAGTATCTCTTGATATGCTTGGGCGTATTTATGACGGTATGGGAAGACCCATTGATGATGGACCTAAAATTCACCCAGATCAATATATGGATATTAATGGAATGGTAATTAATCCTGTGGCAAGAGATTATCCATCTGAATTCATTCAAACAGGAATCTCTGCAATTGATGGGTTAAATACCATGGTAAGAGGGCAGAAGCTACCCGTATTTTCTGCATCAGGACTCCCTCATAAAGAACTGGCAGCTCAAATCGCAAGACAGGCGCAAGTTCGAGGAAGCGATCAAAAGTTTGCCGTGGTATTTGCAGCCATAGGAATTACCTTTGAAGAGGCAGAATATTTTATTGAAGATTTTAGAAAGACGGGAGCTCTTCAAAGAACGGTAATGTTTATAAACCTGGCTGATCATCCTGCTATTGAGCGTTTGTCCACACCTAGAATGGCGCTTACCATGGCAGAATATTTAGCTTTTGAAAAAGATATGCACGTACTTGTTATTATGACAGATATCACAAACTACTGCGAGGCTCTTAGAGAAGTAGGTGCAGCACGCCAAGAAGTCCCTGGAAGAAGGGGATATCCTGGTTATATGTATACAGATTTAGCTAATATCTATGAACGTGCTGGGAAAATAAAAGGAAGAAAAGGGTCCATTACTCAGATTCCCATCTTAACTATGCCAGAGGATGATAAAACCCACCCTATTCCAGATTTAACAGGATACATTACGGAAGGTCAGATTATTTTAAATCGTGAGCTCTATAGGCAGAATGTATTACCTCCTATAGATGTATTGCCATCACTATCAAGGCTTAAGGATAAAGGAATAGGCAAGGATAAGACTCGGGAAGATCATGCCGATACCATGAATCAATTGTTCTCTGCCTACGCCCAAGGTAAGAAGGCTAGGGAGTTGGCAGCTATTTTAGGAGAAACCTCTTTGTCAGACACAGATAAGCTTTTTGCTAAGTTTGCCAGTGAGTTTGAAAAACGATACGTAGCCCAAGGATTTCATAAAAATCGTAGTGTAGAGGAAACGTTGGAAATTGGCTGGGAACTTTTATCTATCCTACCTACAAGAGAATTAAAA
This sequence comes from Candidatus Merdenecus merdavium, assembly GCA_018715425.1. GTDB lineage: Bacteria > Bacillota > Clostridia > Lachnospirales > Lachnospiraceae > Merdenecus > Merdenecus merdavium. The sequence goes on along the minus strand of DVLR01000168.1, from coordinate 139 downwards.
CGTGTTCGTCAAGCATATATTGATCAATATATGCCGAATCAAAAATCGAAAGAAAGTGTCATAGAGGAACCAGAACATATAGGAGAGGAGTAACCATTATGGAAAAATTAAATGTAAATCCAAACCGTATGGAGCTGTA
>DVLR01000167.1 GCA_018715425.1 Candidatus Merdenecus merdavium | reverse complement strand
ACAAATCGAAAAGATGGTGGCTGATACAAAGAAACTACTAGAATTTCAGGAAACTCCATCAACGAAGGAAGAATTATTGAAAATTCCCATGTTAAATAGGGAAGATATTAAACGAGAAGTAGCTCCAATCTATAATACTGAGTTAAAAGCTGGGAATACTTTATTGTTACATCACAACTTATCTACCAATGGAATTGGCTATTTAAATATTCTATTTGATACAAATCAAGTCCCAGAAGCTTTATTGCCTTATATGGGTATTTTAAAGTCTGTACTTGGATATATGGATACAGAAAATTTTAAATATGGAGAGTTATTTAACGAAATCAATATTCATTCTGGTGGTATTTATACAAGTTTGAGTTTATATCCGAACCTAAAAAACAAGAAAGATATTAAAGTAGCATATGAAGTGAAAGCAAAAGTTTTATATAGCCAAATGGATTTTGCCTTTAACATGATAAAAGAAATCCTATTTAGTACAAAGTTTGATGATGAAAAGAGATTATATGAGATTATTGCTCAATTAAAATCTAGATTGCAAATGTCTCTTACTTCGGCTGGGCACTCCACGGCTGCAACTCGTTCCATGTCGTATTTTTCACCAGTTTCTTATCTTTCCGATTTAACAGGAGGTATCTCCTTCTATCATCTGATCGAAGAGATTGAATCTGACTTTGATCATAAGAAGGAGCAGTTGATTTCAAACTTAAAACAATTGATGTATTATATATTTAGACCTGAAAATATGATGGTAAGCTACACGTCAGAAGAATCTGGTTTACATGGTATGGAGCATAGAATCATAGATCTAGAAAAGAGTCTCTATACGAAGGAAGTAAAAAAAGATACGTATACATTTCCTTTTGCACAGTTAAATGAAGGTTTTAAGACCTCATCAAAAGTGCAGTATGTAGCTCGTTCTGGCAACTTTGTTTCAGCAGGATATGAGTATACTGGTGCTTTGAAAATCTTAAAAGTAATTTTAAGTTATGAATATCTTTGGACGAACATCCGGGTAAAGGGTGGTGCTTATGGTTGTATGAGCGGATTCAATAAATTAGGAGATACGTATTTTGTATCATATCGCGATCCTAATTTAGAAAAAACCAACGAAGTCTTTGAGGGAATTACAGATTACATCAGGAACTTCCAAGTAGATGAGAGAGATATGGTTAAATATATTATTGGTACCATTAGTGATATGGATGTTCCAATGAATCCATCAGCCAAAGGTTCAAGATCCCTTGGGATTTATTTAACGAAGCAAACGTTTGAAGATTTACAAGAAGAAAGAAATCAGGTATTAGATGCTGACATCCATTCCATTAGGGAACTTGCAGATCTAATGGAAGAAGTTTTAAAACAAAATCATTTATGCGTGATTGGCAGTGAAGAAAAAATTGAAGAGCAAAGTAAGCTGTTTCAAACGGTAGAACAGTTAATAAGATAAATATAAAACCGTTCAGAAAGAGGAAATTAAAAGATGGACAAAGGTTATAAATCTGGATTTGTAACGTTAATTGGAAGACCAAATGTTGGTAAATCAACCCTTATGAATCATTTAATAGGGCAAAAGATTGCCATTATGTCTAATAAACCCCAGACGACTAGAAATAAAATTCAAACGGTGTATACTGATGAAAGAGGACAGATTATCTTTTTAGATACCCCAGGCATCCATAAAGCTCAAAATAAGCTTGGGGAATATATGGTAACTGTGGCAGAAAAAACCTTAAAAGATGTGGATGTTATTTTATGGATCGTTGAACCTTCTACTTTTATTGGAGCAGGGGATCGTCACATTATTGAAAAACTGGAAGGAACAAAGAAGCCTGTGATATTAATCATAAATAAAATCGATACCATAAAAAAAGCGGAAATATTAGCAGTCATTGATCGATACAGACAGGTTTATGATTTTGCAGAGATTATCCCTATTTCAGCTCTAAGAGGAAATGAAAGAGATAAGGTTTTAGAGATGACTTTTAAATACTTAAAAGAAGGTCCTCAGTTTTATGATGAAGATACCATTACAGATCAACCTCAGAGGCAAATTGTAGCAGAGTTGATTCGCGAAAAAGCTCTGCACGCTTTAGATGAGGAGATTCCCCACGGATTAGCTGTATCAATAGAATCTTTTAAAGTAAGAAAACATGGTCATATTGTAGATATTGAGGCAACGATTATCTGTGAAAGAGACTCCCACAAGGGGATTATCATCGGTAAGGGAGGCTCTATGCTTAAAAAAATAGGAACCAATGCAAGATATGAAATAGAAAGATTTTTAGATCAAAAAGTAAATTTACAGCTTTGGGTTAAGGTTAAAAAAGATTGGAGAGACAGTGATTTTTTAATTAAAAACTATGGATACGATAAAAAAGAGGTTTAATCTGTCAAGGCTTTTGGAAAGAAATAAACTGGTATTTATTAAGCAGTATACGAATCCTTAAATGGGAAATTCTAATCTTATGATACTTATTAATAGTTTGAGATTAGGGGGTCACTTATGGATAAAGAAGAGTGTTGGAAACAATTCGTTCAGACAGGGAGTATTTTTGACTACCTTTTTTATAGAGGTATGGACCAAGGATATTCCCAGATGGATACTACATTAAATAAGCGGGCAGGTGAAGCGATTCATGAGAGAAGCAGTGAATCTTACAGGAATGATACTGTCGGTGATGCCTATCGGTGATTTCGATAAAAGATTGGTAATTTTAACGAAGGAAAGAGGGAAAATTGTTGCATTTGCAAAAGGTGCACGAAGACAAAATAGTGCACTTTTAGCTGCAACCAATCCATTTGTCTTTGGAGAGCTAAAACTTTATGAAGGTAGAAATTCCTATAATTTATTACAAGCACATGTAACTAATTATTTTATTGATTTAAGAGTAGACTATGAAGCTGCATGTTATGGTATGTACTTCTTAGAATTCGCAGAGTACTATACTCAAGAGAATAATGATGAAGCCGAGATGCTGAAACTACTTTATGCATCTTTAAAAGCACTGAATAATCCTTACTTAGATCATAATTTAGTCAGATACATATTTGAGTTAAAGGCTTTGGTGATCAATGGAGAGTATCCAGATTTTTTTTCCTGTATTTCTTGTGGAAAGGAAGAACGTCTTGGCTTTTTTAGTGTACAAGGAGTTGGAACCGTTTGTGAAGAATGTTATTCTTCTGTCTCAGATGCTAGGAAAATTGGGACTTCTACTCTTTATACATTACAATACATTGTTTCATCCCCTACTTCAAAATTATATACTTTTACTGTTTCAGAAGAGGTGTTAAGAGAATTAAAGGAAATCATTCAACAGTATATGAAACGATTCGTTCAAAAAGGGTTCAAATCCTTAAAGGTTTTAAATGAAATGAATTCCATTTAAAAACAGATCAATAGAAATTATAGGAATAGAAATGTAACATATGAATAGAAATGGAAATATTGGTTGAAAATAGATAGAGGAAAGGATATAATAGTAAAGTCTAATCTTATCAGACTTAAGAGAAAACTTAGGAGGTTAGGTAACATGAAAAAAAGAAGGATCTTGTAT
>DVLR01000166.1 GCA_018715425.1 Candidatus Merdenecus merdavium | reverse complement strand
GAAAAATCTCTTGTGGTTTCTTATGGAAACCGTTTAGAATTTTCAGGGTTGGATTCTGTTTAGTTATCAATGTTCATTGTGTTGCCTTGTTTTTACAGCAACTTTTATATCTTATCATGTTTATATTATCTTGTCAACAACTTTTTTAACTTTTTATTTATAAGTAATTGTTATAAAGTGTCTCGTTGACAGCTTATTAAGGATAACATACTCAGTCGCCTCTGTCAACAAGTTTTTCATGTTTTTTTGTTGAAACATCTTATAACAAGTTGTCGTTTTATGTCCTTCAAAAGCAACTTTATTAGAATATCATTTCTGCCATAGAATGTCAAAGGTTTTTTTCACTTTTTTTCTATTTTTTTATGGGGAGTTTCAACTTTCTTAAATACACACCATATATTGTGCTCTTATGGTACTTTAAAACCTTCAAGGCATCATGTTGTATCTGGTCCTAGAATAGACATTCCCTAAAACGATCTTTCAATCTCCCCATCAAATGGATGACGAAAAAATTAGTTCCTAATCACAAAATACCTCTGCAATCAATAGATCCTCTGGAGTCGTAATCTTAATGTTTTTATAACTTCCCTCTACAAGCTTAACTTTCTGTTCTCCGAAGCGTTCTAAAACCATAGCATCATCTGTTACCTGTGTATCATTTTCTTCTATCATAATATCATAGGCTTTCTTAATGATGGAATAGTCAAAAACTTGTGGTGTTTGAATCTGCCACAGGTTTTGTCTATCTGGTGTATCAATGGCCCATTGTTCATCATTTACTAATTTTATAGTATCCTTCACTGGCATTCCAACTACACATGCCTGATAAGTTTTTACTGCTTCATAGGCTCTCCTTAATATGAATGCATCTACAAATGGTCTTGCTCCATCATGAATAAATACATAATCACATTTCTTCACCCATTTAAGACCTTCATATACGGAATGATAACGTTCTTTTCCTCCAGCAATGACACCTTGCACTTTATCAAAATGATATTTTTCTACTATTTCTTCTTGGCAATAAGGGATTTCTTCTGTTCCAGTCACCAAAATAATTTCATCTATGAATTCGCTTTCCTGGAATTGTTTTAGCGCATAATAAATCAGTGGCTTACCTTTTAACTGGAGAAATTGTTTCTGCACGCAACTCCCCATTCTTTTTCCTTGTCCTGCCGCTAATACTATAGCTATACATTTTTCTCTCATTACGAAAACACCTCCTGCTAATTTGTGAAGCACTTATTGTTTTTTCTTCCTTATATCTTTTCCTTCATTATTCTTTCTATATCATGAACCTTAGATCATCTATTTCCTATTGTATAAAAGATATGAAAGAAAACTCTTTCATATCTTTTATATTCAACTCTATTATCTCTCGATTCTCCTTGATTTTTATCATATTTAAACTTTCAACTCTATTTCAAATGTATTCTCATCAACTTACCAAGAATGGTGATTCCCTATTTATCGTTCTCCTAATTTTAAATTTGGAACAGCATTTAAGTCTATCCCATGTCTAGTACCTGCTAAATATTCATAATAAGCAGCCACTCCTATCATTGCTGCATTATCTGTACAGTAAATCGGCGATGGATAGTAAAACGAAATTCCTCGTTCAGCACAAGCCTTTTCCATTGCTGTTCTTAAAGAAGAGTTAGAGGCTACTCCACCTGCAATGGCAAACTTCTTTAATCCATATGCCTCTGCTGCTTTCATAGAATGGTCTACTAGTACATCTATCACCGCTTTTTGAAAAGAAGCTGCAACATCTTCATTCACAACTTTTTCACCTTTCATTTTAGCACCATTTAAATAGTTTAATACTGCAGATTTCAATCCACTGAAACTAAAATCATAAGGGGAATCTTGTATCTTTGCTCTTGGGAACTTTATTGCATAGGGATCCCCTTCCTTAGATAAACGGTCAATTTTAGGTCCTCCTGGATAGCCTAGTCCAATTGCTCTTGCAACTTTATCAAAGGCTTCTCCCGCTGCATCGTCCCTGGTTCGTCCAATGATTTCATACTTGCCATAATCCTTCACTAATACTAAGTGCGAATGTCCCCCTGATACTACTAAAGATACGAATGGCGGTTTCAAATCAGGGTGTTCAATATAGTTTGCAGAAATATGACCTTCTATATGGTGTACTCCTACTAGAGGAATGTTCTTAGCAAAACTAATTGCTTTGGCCTCAGTGACTCCAACAAGGAGAGCTCCAACAAGCCCAGGGCCATAAGTAACACCAATTGCATCTAAATCATCTAAGGTTACCTTTGCTTCGCTTAAAGCCTCCGAAATAACTTGATTGATTTTTTCGATGTGTTTTCTCGACGCAATCTCTGGCACTACTCCACCATATAATTTATGAAGTTCTATTTGAGATGAAATGATATTTGATAAGATGGTCCTTCCGTTTTTTACAACTGATGCAGCCGTTTCATCACATGAACTTTCTATTGCTAATATTAATACATCTTCTTTTTTCATTCTTCAACCTTCTATTCCTTTTATAGTAGAGGATATTTTTTAAGACTCTTCCTCTTCAAATTCTAACGTTACACTCATTCTATCTTTTCCTGCCACAGCATTTGGAAAGATGTTATATACTTGTTCCATAAATTCTTGAGGATGATTTAAGGAAGGACTATAGTGTGTTAACCACATCTGATGAACTCTTGCTTCTTTAGCAAGAGTTGCTGCTTCTTTAAAGGTCATATGCTTATATTCCATAGCTTTTTCTTCTTTTCCAGGTTCTCCATACATTCCTTCACAAATAAATAAGTCTGATTCTTTGGCGTTATCTATAATGGATTTCGTTGGTCTCGTATCGGTGCAATACGTTATTTTTATTCCTTTTCTGGCTGCTCCCATAACTAAATCTGGTGTATAAGTTTGACCCTTTAATTCTATTATTTCACCTTTTTGTAAACGATTCCAATATGGTTTTGGTATATCCAAACTCAAGGCCTTATCCACTTGGAATTTCCCCTGTCTTTGGATCTCTATGGTATAGCCGTAACAAGTAACTTTATGATTCACTTTAAAGGCTGTGATTTTATAACCGTTAATCTCTATGGTCTCTTCTGCATCTTGTAGTTCCATAAACTTTATTTCAAAAGGCAGTTCTGGTGCGATGACTCTCATGGCACTTACCACTCTCTCTAATCCTTTTGGTCCTATCATGGTTAGAGGCTCTCGACGATCTGCATTTCCCATAGTTAAGAGTAATCCTGGCAAACCACTAATATGATCAGCATGATAATGAGTAAAGCAAAGAATATCAATAGGTTTAAAACTCCAGCCTTTTTCTTTTATTGCAATTTGGGTTCCTTCCCCACAATCTATTAAAACACTACTTCCATTGAATCTGGTCATAAGAGAAGTTAACCATCTATAAGGTAATGGCATCATCCCACCAGTTCCAAGCAAACAAACGTCTAGCATAATTTCCTCCATTCATAAGAGTGTACTATACAATAATTTCCATGTGGATCTCTTATGTTTTTCTATTTTATCATACATCAATTTTATGTACAAGATAGCTCTACGAAAAATAGAAGCTCCCCACTAATAGAAATGGTTTCATTACAAGGAAAAAGACTTCCTGTTTATGGTATGATTCCGTAAACAAAAAGTCTTTTCCATTTTATATTAGCTCATTTAAATCTTTTTTGGTTATTGGTATTTGAAAGTTTGCAATCATTTCATCATAGCATTCCTCGCATAAATCGAAAGAATGAGCCTGTCCATCTTTATTAGAGAAATATCCCCATGATATATCTAGGGAGAGAGCCCCTTCTTTTACAATTCCGTGATCCACTTTTATCTTTTTCCCACAACGGTTACAATAGACTTTATCTGGATCTTTTAATTGATTTTCTCTATATATACGCATGCAATATCCTCCCCTATCCAGCGTCTTTTTCTTTTCTTCTTCTGTCATTATTATAACTGAGATTAGACGCAAAACATAGTGGTAAATTATATCAAATGTGCTAAATCCTATCCATTCTCATAAGAATTCCATCCTCCCTTGGTTTCTCATAAAAGTCTTTTCTTACTCCTACTTGCCAGAAACCAAGGCGCTTATATAGGGAAAGTGCTCTTGTGTTGCTTTTGCGTACTTCTAAATGAAATGTGGTAACCCCTTTTAAACTGGCCTGCCTTATTAATTCTAATAGCATAAGATATCCTGTACCCTTTCCTTGGTACTTTTGATCTACGGATACATTGGTAATTTCACCTTCATCTAGGACTTTTAATAAACCACAATATCCTATCCCTTTCCTTCCTTCCATTGCAGCAAGATAAATAGTATTGTCTTGTTCCATCGAAGATAAGAAACTGCCTTTAGACCAAGGGAGTGTAAAATTACTAATTTCAATTTTTTCTACCCAATCTAAATCTTCATAGGTCAGTTGACGTATCTCCATCATTTTTTCGCTTCTCTTTCTGCTTTTTCCCTTTCTGCCTGAGATACTCTTAAGTAATCAGGAGCATGATCTTCCGCTTTTTCTATTTTTCCATCTAAGAACATTTTTTTCCCTAATGTTCCAATGGATCCCGCTCTTTGTCTATTCACATGGGCTGGTGCGAAAGTAACGTGGGTACAAACTTTTTCTTCTATAACTTTTTTGAATACTGGTACTCCATCGCCCAAAAAAATAACATCTGTTTTAAGTAGATTGATCTCTTCGATTAATTCATCAATGGATATGGCCCTTTGGTGAAGAATTGTTTTCAACTCTTGATCCTCCCATTGATATAGTCCAGTGTATACTTGATCCCTTCTAGCATCCATGATTGGGCAGATCAATTTATCTACCCCGAATAAGTTGTATGCCAAAGCATCAACAGTGGGAACAGAAATGATTGGCTTATTCAGTGCCAAACCTAACCCCTTTGCTGTAGCACTTCCAATTCTTAATCCAGTAAAGGATCCTGGACCTGCTGCTACTGCTATTGCATCTATAGAATTTAAATCAAGTTCAATCATCTTGGAGATCTCATTTAACATTGGCAGAAGCGTTTGAGAGTGTGTTTTTTTGTAATTAACTGTATATTCTGCTACCATCTCATGATCTTCCAGAATGGCTATAGATGCTACTAATCCTGAGCTATCAAGTGCTAAAAGCTTCATACATGTATCCCCACTTTCTCTATGGTAATTTTTCTATAATCAAATCCTTTTTCAAGATCTTTTTCTATTGTTATTTTCGTATAGGTATCTGGTAATAATTCTTCTATTAAATTTGCCCATTCTATTAAACATACACCATTGGAATAAAAGTAATCTTCATACCCAATTTCGTCCATTTCTTCTATATCTCCAATACGATATACGTCAAAATGGTAAAAAGGTAATCTTCCTTCCTCATAAATTTGAACTATGGTAAAGGTGGGGCTGTTAATGGGTTCATGGATTTCTAAACCTTTAGCAAGCCCTTGGGTAAAGACTGTTTTTCCAACTCCAAGATCTCCAATTAAGGTGTAGACAGTAGAGGGCTTCGTTTCCTTACCTATTTTTAATCCTAAATCAAAGGTTTCTTCTTCACTATATGTTTCTATTATCATATTTTACCCGCTCTTTTCTAACTTTAATATTATGCCAAAAACAGTATAACATAATCTTATATCTATTACTATGGGTATTGTCCATGCATTATTTTAAAAAATCAAATCCATCTTTGGAATGTAAAAAGTGCATCAGCATATAAGCGCACATAATTGCCACATTTTCTTCTTTTAAAATTCTCCTTACTTCTCTTCTGTCTGCTATGATAACTTCTAGCTCCTCATTTTCCTCCAACCCTTTTACGTTTGGTTCTCCTTGTGAATATCCATAGATTGTGGCACAGCTTTCATCTGTCATCCCTATGGTTGTAAAGTAGGGTTTTTCATACATAGCGTCTACGGGTAAAGGAATAAACGTAAGACCTGTCTCTTCCTTCATCTCCCTAATTCCAGCTGCTTTATAGTCTTCATCTAATTCCACTAGCCCTGCTGGAAACTCATAAATATAGTCATCAATAGAGGTTCTATACTGCCTCACTAATACTACTTGATCCTTCTTATCTCCGTATAAACTAAAAATAATCACGCCATCAGGACTATTCTTTCTCGTTTTCATTTTTAAATCCTTAACATCTTTTGCTCTTGATGCAACGTAATATGTAAAGTTCTTATTTACTTTATTTTTTCCTGTTGCTTTATATAAATTTAAATACTGATTAGCTGTCAGTCTTTCTAAATGTTCTATTTTCTTCAAAACATGAAACTCCTTCCTCATTTGCTCTTCTTTTATACAGTATAGTATTATTCAATTTTAAATACAAATGATTTTTCAATAAAAAAGTATAAAGAAACCATGAAAATATAAGGTTTTCTTTATATTCCTGATAAATAAACTAGAAATATTCTTTTTATAAATTTGTATCTTTATTATAAGAATGATATAATAGGAATTATAAAATAATAAGGAGGATTTTAAAATGTTAAACACAAAAATAGCACAATTATTAAATGAACAAGTAAATTATGAGTTTTATTCCGCATATTTATATCTTAGTTACTCAAACTATTACATTGATGCTGGATTAGAAGGCTTTGCTAATTGGTATACCATTCAAGCCCAGGAGGAAAGGGCACATGCCATTTTATTCCTAGAGTATCTACAACATAATGGTGAAAAGGTAATTTTTGAAGATATTGAAAAGCCTACAGACATATTAGAAAATTACTTAGATCCTTTGAAAAAAAGTTTAGAGCATGAAAGATTGGTAACTTCAAAAATAAATAATATTTACCATGAGGCTGCAGCCGTTAAAGATTATAGAACCACTCAATTCTTAGACTGGTTCATTAAAGAACAAGGCGAAGAAGAAGCTTCTGTAGATGCTTTAATTAAAAAATACGAATTGTTCGGTACTGATTCAAAAGGCTTATACCTTCTTGATACTGAATTAGCTGCCAGAACTTATGTTGAACCAAGTCTTACTATTTAATTGATGATTTCCATATTCAAAAGAAATCATCAAATCTAGCAAGCTAAATCCTTAGCATGCTAATTAGATCAGAAGGAAAGCCACGAGTAAAACTCCTTAGTGAGTTCCTCGTGGCTTTCTTTTTTATTATTTTCTATGTTGTTGAGACTTTTAGAATACTTTGTTGCTTTTTAAAATTGGACTTAAATATTTATATAGGACCATAGTAAATACAGATACAAGGATTCCTTTTAAAAGATTGAATGGTGTTACTGCAAAAAGAACAAAGGTAGTAAGATCTGTAATATTGCCATTCACCCCTGTTCCAGCTGCAATTAAAGCATCCATTGGCATGAAAACTTTTGCATAGACCGGCAATAATACGTAAGCATTCAACAATCCTCCCAAGATCGTCATACATATTGTTCCTAAGGATAATCCAATCACGGCTGATATCCTTGTTTTTTTATTCTTATACACAAGAGATGCTGGAAGAACCAGTGCTATACCGATCAAAAAGTTAGCTAATTCTCCGATACCTGCTGTAAGAGTACCGTTTAATAAAAAGTTTCCTATAATTTTAATAAATTCAATTGCAACTCCTGCCATTGGCCCTAAGGCAAAAGCACCTATTAATACAGGTATCTCGCTTAAATCAATTTTATAAAAACTTGGCGCAAACCAAAGTGGAATCTCAAAGATCATTAACACTGCTGCCAGTGCTCCTAATACAGAGATTTTAGCTATGGTGGCTATTTTGATAGTGCTTTGTTTTTTTGGTGTTGGTGCTACATTTGCATCGAAATTCATAATCATTCTCTCCTTTTCTTAAAAGGGAAATTCTAGGTCAATGCATGAATATCTAGGATACTCACGTGAGTACAGACAGATTTAGTCCATTTTTTTATATGATGTAAAGGTTTTTGTGTATAAAGGACATTTTGGTATATAACATCCTATTAAGCCTATACTTTCACAAGAAAAAAATCCCCGAACAAAAATTCGGGGATTGACTTATTCTGATTTCTGTATTCTTCTCTCATCCAGACTTTACTGTCGGTCTTGGAATTTCACCAAGTCAACCACTTTGCAGTGGGTCACGGACTATAACCGTCGGTAGGGAATTACACCCTGCCCCGAAGAACTTCCTTATTCTATTTACTATACTGATTATACCTTATTGCAAACTATTATGCAAGGGCTATACTTACTAAAAATATATTTTATTTCATGGATGAATTTTAGGTAAATTGATAGGATAGATCCATTCTTCACTCTTTTAGATAATCATTGTCAGTTGAATTCTTTTTTTATTTAAATCAACACTCATTACTTTTACTTCTACTATATCTCCAACCCCAACAACATCTAAAGGATGTTTTACAAACTTCTTATTGGTTAACTGAGAAATATGGACCAGCCCATCTTGGTGCACTCCAATATCTACAAATGCTCCAAAATCAATAACATTTCGAACGGTCCCTTTCAAAAGCATTCCTGGAACAAGATCTTTCATATCCAAAACATCGGTTCTAAGGATTGGTTTTGGCATTTCTTCTCTGGGATCACGGCCTGGTTTCTCTAACTCTTTTATGATATCCATTAAAGTGATTTCACCTATTTCCAATTGCTTTGCTAAAGACTTTTTGTCTTTGATTTGTTTACTAAGTCCACTTAAATCACTTTTTCCTATATCTTCTAGAGAATAACCTAACGATTCTAATAAGTTCTTAGCAGCATCATAGCTTTCTGGATGTACACTGGTGCTATCCAAGGGATTTTTTCCACCTTTTATTCTCATAAAACCTGCACTTTGTTCATAAGCTTTTGGCCCTAACTTTGCTACTTTTAGCAATTGCTTTCGATCTGTAAAAATACCATTTTCTTCTCTATAAGCAACAATATTTTTTGCTATGGTTTTTGAAATACCAGAAATATATTCTAGCAAAGAGGCTGATGCAGTATTTAAATCGACTCCCACCTTATTTACACAGCCCTCTACCACACCTGTTAAAGCCTCACTTAACTTCTTCTGATTCATGTCATGTTGATACTGACCTACACCAATGGATTTTGGATCTATTTTAACAAGCTCTGCCAAAGGATCTTGTAATCTTCTTGCAATAGAAGCTGCACTTCTTTGTCCTACATCAAAGTTTGGAAATTCTTCTGTTGCTAATTTACTAGCAGAATATACCGAAGCACCAGCCTCGTTTACAATGACATATTGAATGGTTTCATCGATTTCTTTTAAAAGATCCACAATGATTAATTCTGATTCTCTAGATGCTGTTCCATTTCCTACAGAGATTAAAGAAATATGATATTTCTTGATCATATTTTTCAGTGTTTTTTTAGCCGCTGCAATTTTTACATCTGAAGTAGGTGCCGTTGGATAGATGACAGCCGTATCTAAAACTTTTCCTGTTACATCTACCACTGCAAGCTTACAACCAGTACGAAAGGCTGGATCCCATCCCAGTACTACTTGGCCTTCAATTGGTGGTTGCATTAATAATTGCTCTAGATTTTTACCAAAGACTTTGATTGCTCCGTCTTCTGCATTTTCTGTCATTTCGTTCCTTATTTCACGTTCTATGGCAGGAGCAATCAAACGTTTATAGCTATCCTCTACCACTTCCTCTAAAACCGGAGTAGTATACGGATGATCCTTAACAATAACCTTTTTATTTAAATACTGCAATATCCGATCATCTGGAGCTTGGATTTTTACTGTTAAAAACTTTTCCTTCTCACCTCTATTTAAAGCTAGCACCCTATGACCAGCTATCTTAGAAATAGCTTCTTCATAATCATAATACATCTCGTATACGGATTCTGCCTTTTCGTCTTTTGCTATTGAAGTTACCATACCTTCTTTGGTGGTTATTTTCCTAATGTATATTCTATAATCAGCACAATCAGCTATGGTTTCAGCAATAATATCTTTTGCACCCGAGATAGCATCTTCGACTGTTAGAATTTCTTTTTCCTCATTAAGATATTTCATTGCTTCTTCTTCTAAAGGATATTCACTCATCTGAAGGCTAATAAAATTGGCCAACGGTTCTAAACCTTTATCTTTTGCAATGGTTGCTCTCGTCCTTCTTTTAGGTCGATATGGACGGTATAAATCATCTACTACAACTAACGTTGTGGCATCTAAAATTTGTTTCTTTAATTGTTCTGTAAGTTTTCCTTGTTCTTCTATACTATTTATGACTTGCTGTTTCTTATCTTCTAAATTTCGCAAATAAACGAGTCTGTCATATAAATTTCTTAACACTTCATCATTTAATGAGCCCGTAGCTTCTTTTCTATATCTTGAAATAAACGGTATGGTGTTTCCCTCATCAATTAATGATACCGCAGCTTCTATCTGCCATTTTTCTACCTTCAACTCTGCTGTTAATGCTTTTATTATATCCATGATCCGAACTCCTTTTCTTCTCTTAGCTTTCTATTATAATTTAATTTTCTTCTTGAGGCAAGGGATAACTCATTCTTTGACTTGTCATACTAAAATCATCCTACCAAAATAGAAGGAACGAAAGGCTGTATGATCTTGTCAAGTATTTATAGATATGGTATTATTTTAACAGAGGATTTAATTCCCAATTGATAAGAAAAGAATGGAGACTTAAATTATGAACTATAGCTGTGCACAATTAAAACAAATGGCAAAACAGCGAATGAGAGGAAACTTCCCTCATGCTATCCTAATTATGTTAATTATAGGTGTAGCTTCATCTATACTTTATGCTCTTATGAGCGCAATTTTAGGATTTGGCAGTTTCTCTTACCTATCTGGAGGATATTCCAGCTACAATCCGAGCTTTGAATCTGCCGTATTAAGCCTAATATCCTTTACACTCATCACTTTATTTTTATCTATTTTAGAGACGGGAGACTCTCGATTCTATTACAATGTTACAACAGGTAGACCATCTTCTGTAGAAGACATTTTATTTCCATTTAGAAACCATCCATTAAAAGCTTTAGGAATCCAATGTTTAATCGCACTCATTGGTGTAGCATGCCTAATTCCCCTTTACTTTGTATTATTTTTAAGTGCTATCTATCCAAACCCAGGAATCATCCTATTATCTTTCCTTGTATTTATCGGCTCTATGACCGCAGAACTCTTCCTCATGTTATCTTTCTCCCAAGCAGTTTTCGTCTATGTTCAGAATCCTGAAATAGGAGTCATAGAAGCCTTAAGAGAAAGCTATAAAATGATGCGAGGTTACAGGGTTAGCCTACTTTATATGAATTTAAGTTTTATTCCTATGCTTTTGTTAGTTTCCATTACATGTGGTATTGCAAGCCTATACGTAACACCATATATGAGTTCTACACAAGCAATGTTTTACTTACAGGTTTCTGGACAGCTTCCTCCTGAAGGACCATTTTCAGATAATGGCTGGTTTTATCAACAAAACCCATACAACCAAGGCGGACAGTATGGTAACCAAGGTCCTTATAATCAAAATGGACCGTATTCTGACCAAGGCCCTTATAACCAAAATGGACCGTATCCTGACCAAGATCCTTATAACCAAAATGAACCGTATCCTAACCAAAATCCTTACGACCAGGATGGACAGTATCCTAATTCTAATGATAGAGAGCAGGATGGACAAAATTACAACGACCCATATGATATTCCTAACCAAGAATCAGATAAAAAAAATAAAAATGGACAAAGCCTAGATGGATACGAAAATCCATATAAAGACAATTATTATAATTAGGATTTCATAAAATCAGATATCTAATCTCCCTTAAATAAAAGATAAAAATATGCAGTTCCTCATCATGAGTTTACCGCATATTTTTATCTTTATTTTTATAAACATGATTTAATTTAAACCATTACTCTCCTAATCCAAAAGCATCATGGACAGCTTGCATTGCTTTGTCTACGTTTTTTTGATCAATTAAAACAGTTACCTTGATCTCTGATGTGGAAATCATCTTTATATTGACACCTACATTATATAAGGATTCAAACATTTTAGCTGCTACACCAGGATTAGAAGTCATTCCAGCTCCCACAACAGATACTTTTGCAACATCTGTTTCACACTCAACTCTTTGGGCAGTGATCCTATTCTTATTATCTTCGATTAAATCGATGGTTTCTTTTGCATCGTCTTGTGCAACAGTAAAAGAAATGTCTTTGGTTCCATCACGGCCTACAGATTGAAGAATGATATCTACATTGATATTATTCTTAGCTAATAAGTTAAATAATTTAAAAGCAATACCTGGCTCATCTTTCAAGCCAATAACAGATACTCTGGTTGCATTTTTATCGGCTGCTACACCACTGATTAACATTCTTTCCATTCTAACTTCCTCCTTAACAACAGTCCCTGATGCTCTATTTAAACTTGAGCGTACTACTAAAGGTACACCGTATTTTTTCGCCATTTCTACTGAACGATTATGAAGTACTTTTGCACCTAAAGTGGCAAGTTCAAGCATTTCATCATAAGTGATTTCATTGATTTTCTTAGCATTTGGCACAATCCTTGGATCGGCTGTATATACACCCTCTACATCTGTGTATATCTCACATGCATCTGCATGAAGCGCTGCTGCTAAAGCAACTGCTGTAGTATCGGATCCACCTCTTCCTAAGGTGGTATAGTCATCATATCGATTTATGCCTTGGAAGCCTGTGACGATTACAATCTTTCTGGCATCCAATTCATGTTTAATTCTATCTGTATCGATTTTCTTCAATCTTGAATTACCATATTTTCTAGTGGTGCGCATAGCAACCTGGAATGCATTTAACGAAATAGCTGGTACTCCTAAGGCATCCATGGCCATGGACATAAGGGCAACTGATATCTGTTCTCCTGTGGTTAATAACATATCAAGCTCTCTTTTTGATGCACATGGATTAATTTCTTTTGCCTGTGCAATCAAACCATCCGTAGTCTTCCCCATAGCAGACAGTACAATGATTACATCATGACCTTTTTTATAATCCTCAATACATCTTTTTGCCACATTGTAGATTCGTTCTTTATCAGCAACTGAGCTACCACCGAATTTTTTAACTATAAGCATAATTTTCTCCTCGCTTTTCTCACTTGTTTTCAATGATCCGAAAACAGATAATCTATTCCTTGATATCCTTTTTCTATTCGATTACCACTGGCACTAGCATCCTTTTCATGATACATGAATGGATTTGTTTTTGGATGACTGCTATCGTATAAAAGATATGGAACTGGATCAGAAGTATGAGTTCTAATCCTAATTGGAGTAGGATGATCAGGAAGCACCATCATGCGATACTCTTCACCAGATTGATCCAAAGCCTCTTTGACTACTTTTATCACTTTTTCATCTAAGTTTTCAATAGCTTTTACTTTATTTTTTACGTTTCCTTGATGGCCCATTTCGTCTGGAGCCTCTACATGTATATAAGCAAAATCATAGCCATCCTTTAATAGAGCATCAACGGCTCCCCTTGCTTTTCCCTCATAGTTGGTATGAAGCCCTCCATTTGCTCCCTCTATCTCTAGGTTTTTCATACCAGCACCAACAGCAATTCCCTTTAGCAAATCAACTGCGGAAACCATGACACCACTTTTTTTATTCTTTTCTTCAAATGATGTAAGAGAAGGTCTGGTTCCTGCTCCCCAGAACCAACAGCTATTGGCTGGGTGAAGACCCCGTTTTTTACGCTCTAAATTGATGGGATGCTTCGACAAAACCTCATAGCTTTTCTTTTGCATAGCTAGCAATACTGGATCTTTTGGTATGTAAGCCTCTATACACTGCTCTAGAACATCATGGGGAGGAGTTAGTTCAAGAACTTCTCCATGCTCCCAAATCAAAAGATGCCTATAACTAGTTCCTGTATAGAATTTATAAGTTTCTGTTTGTAGTGCAGATCTTACAGCTTCCAACAGTATTGCTGCATCTTCTGTTGTAATTTCATCAGAACTGTGATCGATGATAACCCTCTTTTCGTAAGGAACCTCTTCCTCTGATAAGGTAACTAGGTTACAACGAAAGGATATATCTGTAGGAGCCATATTCACACCAATACTCAACGCCTCTAAAGGAGATCTTCCAGTATAATATTTCTTTGGATCATAACCTAAGACAGATAAATTTGCTGTGTCACTTCCTGGATTCATCCCCTCGGGAATCGTATGAATCAAGCCAATCTCTGATACTCTTGATAATTCATCTAGTGTGGGAGTTTTAGCATAAGCAAGAGGGGTTAATCCATTTAATTCCTCTATGGGCTCATCTGCCATACCATCACCTAAAACTACAATATATTTCATAATCTCCTCCACAACGCTTCTATCAAATAAAGCGCTACTATAACTATTAGATCTCTACTCTAATCATTCCTATAATTCCACTAAGATTCTCTGCTTTCTCTTTATAGGATTTTTCTGTTAGGATTTCTGTAACAAAGCCAAATTCTCCAGTTACTTCTGGAAGAGTTATGATTTCAACATCACCAAAAACACTCTTTATTTGATCTAAGTGATCCTTTTCATTTCCCTTCACTCTAACGAAGAAACGACCTTGAGCATTACTAATATCAGTGAGTTCTAACTTCTTACTACTCCAGAATGTCATAATATTCCGATTTAAATGTTTTGCTGCATCAACCACATCTGCTACAACTGCACTAGCAGTTGGAAGTTTACCAGCTCCACTACCATAGAACATTACATCTCCTAGTACATTTCCATGTACAAAAATAGCATTAAATACTCCATTAACACTGTATAGAGGATGTTCATCATTGATCATCATAGGTACTACCATAGCATAGAAGCTATCTTCTACCTTTTTACTAGATGCTAATAGCTTAATATTATATCCCATAGCCTTTGCGTATTTTATATCAATATCCGTAATCTTTGTAATTCCTTCTGTGTAAATATCTTGATAATCTACTTGACGTCCAAAAGCAAGAGATGATAGGATGGCGATCTTTCTACAAGCATCGTAGCCCTCTACGTCTGCTTCGGGATTTCTTTCGGCATATCCTAATTCCTGAGCTTTTTTTAATACATCATCAAAATTCGAACCTTTATGAGACATTTCACTTAAAATATAATTGGTTGTACCATTTAAAATACCTGTGATCTCATCGATTTCATCTGCCGTAAGAGATGAATTTAATGGACGAATAATGGGAATCCCTCCACCACAGCTTGCTTCAAATAAGAAGTTAATTTCTTTTTTCCTTGCGATGGCTAATAATTCAGAACCATGAGCTGCTACCAATTCTTTATTAGAGGTACATACACTTTTTCCACTCTCTAAAGCTCTTTTTGCGAAAGTATATGCAGGTTCTACCCCTCCCATAACTTCTACTACAATAGATACTTCTGGATCATTTACAATAACCTCGTAATCATGAACAATTTTTTCCTGAATTTTATCACCTGGAAAATCTCTTAAATCTAATACATATTTGATGTTAATTTCCTCTCCTGCTTTTTTATTAATGCTGGCCTGGTTGGTTTCTAAAACCTCTACTACTCCTGATCCAACAGTACCGTAACCTAATATTGCAATATTAACCATGTTGTTTCCCCTTTCTGCTGCTTTATCTTTATTCTCTACCTAATATTTTAAGATAATGAATTCCCATCTGTTCCTCAATTTCATCGATCATTTTCGTTATATCTTTTGTTCCAGATAACACTTCAATACTTAATGTTAAAGATGCAATTCCATTAATAGGAATACTTTGATGAATCGTAAGAATATTTGCATCATAACCTGCTACGATCTTGAGCACTACCGATAAAAGACCTGGTTCATCATCCATCTGAATCACGAATGTAAGTGTCCTTCCTTTTGCATTATCATGAAAGGGAAAGATATCGTCCTTATATTTATAAAAGGAGCTTCTGCTAATTCCTACACGATCCGTTGCCTCTTGCACTGTCTCGACTCTTTCAGAATCAAGCAAGCGTTTTGCTTCTACGACCTTCAATAATACTTCTGGAACAGCTTTTTGTTTTACTACGTAATACTTGCTTTTATCTTTCATGATTCCCCCTCCATGTATGCTACAGGAAAACATTTGTATTCCATTCAAAGATATTATCATATATAT
Organism: Candidatus Merdenecus merdavium; assembly: GCA_018715425.1. GTDB lineage: Bacteria > Bacillota > Clostridia > Lachnospirales > Lachnospiraceae > Merdenecus > Merdenecus merdavium. Next base: position 7,686 of record DVLR01000166.1, on the reverse strand, counting down.
CCATCATATGCAACTGTTTTTTCTGTATATGGCCCTAATACCTAAGGAGAAACTACATAGCAATTTCTAGTTGATCCTCTAAGATACCTGTATCTCCATCATAAACCATGTAAATACATGGGTTCATCTGGCTTTTTGTAGATGTAAAAATGCATCTAAAATGTTCCCTAACATTCTAGATGCACTTCTCTTGTGTCTGCTGTTAAAATCTAAATAGAATCTATTCAATCGTGTGATTTTACCATGTTTTTTAGATAACTGTTAATGAATAAGTCAATGTCTCCATCCATAACACTATCTACATTTCCCGATTCTACATTAGTCCTATGATCTTTTACCATGGTGTATGGTTGCATGACGTAAGAGCGAATTTGATTCCCCCAACCGATCTCTTTCACCTCTCCACGAATACCAGAAACCTTTTCGGCATTCTTTTCCTGTTCTAGCAAAAAAAGCTTGGCTTTTAACATCTGCATAGCTTTATCTCTATTCATATGTTGAGAACGTTCATTTTGACACTGTACCACTATATTAGTAGGTATATGGGTAATTCTTATGGCTGATGATGTTTTGTTGACATGCTGACCTCCTGCACCACTTGCACGATAGGTATCGACGCGAATATCCTCATCTTTTATCTCGATATTAATATCTTCTTTAATATCTGGCATAACATCACAAGATACAAAAGAGGTCTGTCTCTTTCCTGCTGCATTAAATGGAGAAATACGGACAAGACGATGGACACCTTTTTCAGATTTTAAATATCCATAGGCGTTTTCTCCGTGAACTTCTAAGGTAACCGATTTGATTCCCGCCTCATCTCCATCAAGATAATCAAGAACTTCTACAGAATAACCTTTTTTATCTGCCCATCTACAGTACATTCTGTAAAGCATGCTAGCCCAATCACAAGATTCCGTTCCTCCCGCACCTGCATGTAGGGTTAAAATAGCATCATTTTGATCATACTCTCCAGAAAGCAAAGTTTTGATTTTCATTGAATCAATGGTATTCATAAAATCTTCTAAATCCGATCCAATCTCTTCTAAAAGAGAAGGATCATTTTCTTCATATCCTATTTCTATTAATGTTTCAATGTCTTCATACTGCTGCTGTAGATGATGGTACGTATTTACATCATCTTTACAACGCTTAAGTTCTTTGGTCATCTCTTGAGATCTTTCAGGGTTGTCCCAAAAGTCTGGCATTTCCATTTCTCTTTCTAATTCTTCGATTCTCTGCTCCTTATTAGCGGAGTCAAAGTGAATCCCTCACTTCCGTTAACGGTTCTAAATAACTATTTAATTTTAGTTTAAATTGATCTAATTCTACCATTACGTCACCTTCTTTCTAAATATGTTACCGTGGATCCATTGATATGCAAAACCTTTGCTACATTAGCTTGAGGGCATTATCAGATTCTTCTGACAACACCCTCCACATTTCTGCCTATTTATGCATTTCTACCACAGCATTGTTTGTATTTTTTTCCACTGCCACATGGACATGGGTCATTTGGATAAATTTTTTCCTTTGCTCTCTTAACAGGAGCCTTAACTGCAGATTCTTCTTTGTTTGTACCAGTTACTTTTGCAACTTGTTCTCTCTCTATCTTTTGTTCAATTCTTACATGGTAGAGTAGGCGAAGGGTATCTTCTTGAATTCCCACTGTCATTTCATCGAACATCTCATATCCACTCATTTTAAATTCTACAAGAGGATCTCTTTGTCCATAAGCTTGTAAACCGATTCCTTGACGAAGTTGATCCATATCATCAATATGATCCATCCATCTACGATCGATGACTTTTAATAAAATAACACGTTCTAATTCTCGTAACTGCTCAGCTTCTGGAAATTCCGCTTCTTTTTCTTCATATAGCTTCACTGCTTTTTCTTTTAGTTCTTGTTTTAATTCATTTTTCTTATTAGCAGATACACTTTCTTTTGATAAAGGCTTAATGGGAATAATAGGAATTAGCAAAGAGTTAATTTCTTCTAAATTCCATGCTTCTTTCTTGTCATCATCTGAGATAGAACGATCCACAGCATCTTCTACTACGTCTGTAATCATCTTATAGATAGAATCTCTCATACTTTCGCCATCTAATACGCGGCGTCTATCTTTATATATAATTTCTCGTTGTTCGTTATTAACCTGATCATATTCTAATAGGTTCTTACGAATACCGTAGTTATTATGCTCAATCTTCATCTGTGCTTTTTCTATGGCACTTGATAGCATCTTGTGTTCAATCTGCTCATTTTCCCCTACGCCTAAAGATTTAAAGATTTCCATAAGACGTTCAGAACCAAACAATCTCATTAAATCATCTTCTAAGGAAATATAAAATCTAGATTCACCTGGATCTCCTTGACGTCCTGAACGCCCTCTTAACTGATTATCAATACGCCTGGACTCATGTCTTTCTGTACCGATAATCTTAAGGCCTCCAGCTTCTTTTGCAGCAGCATCAAGCTTAATATCTGTACCACGGCCTGCCATATTCGTAGCAATGGTTACTGCACCATGTACACCAGCTTCTGCAACAATTTCTGCCTCAAGATCATGAAACTTCGCATTCAACACTTTATGTTGAATCCCTTCCTTCTTTAACATGCCGCTAAGAAGTTCAGACGTTTCAATGGTAATGGTACCTACTAAAACAGGCTGCCCCTTCTCATGAGCCGCAATGATTTCATCAATAACTGCCTTGAATTTTTCTTTTTTACTCATGTAAACAGCATCTTCTTTATCCTCACGGTCAATTGGGCGGTTCGTTGGAATTTCAATAACGTCCATCCCATAAATATCGCGAAATTCTTTTTCCTCTGTAAGAGCTGTACCAGTCATACCAGATTTTTTTTCATACTTATTAAAGAAGTTCTGGAAAGTAATGGTTGCAAGAGTTTTACTCTCACGTTTTACCTTCACATGCTCTTTTGCTTCTATAGCTTGATGTAAACCGTCTGAGTAACGTCTACCATTCATAATACGTCCAGTAAATTCATCAACGATTAAGATTTCATCATCCTTTACCACGTAATCCTGATCCTTAAACATCAAGTTATGAGCACGAAGTGCTAAAATAATATTATGTTGGATTTCTAAGTTTTCAGGATCTGCTAGGTTTTCGATATGAAAGAATTTTTCAACCTTTGCTATACCCTCTTCTGTTAAGTTTACTACCTTATCTTTTTCGTTAACAATGAAGTCACCAGTCTCTTCGATTTCTTCACCCATAATGGCAGTCATCTTGGTCATTTCTCCACTGGCTTCACCACGCTCTAACTGCCTTGCCAAAATATCACATACTTCGTATAGTTTTGTAGACTTACCACTTTGACCAGATATAATCAGAGGTGTTCTTGCTTCGTCAATTAAAACAGAGTCAACCTCATCGATGATTGCATAGTTTAGATCACGCTGGACCAATTGCTCCTTATATATAACCATGTTATCTCTTAGATAATCAAAACCTAATTCATTGTTGGTTATATAAGTAATATCGCAAGCATAAGCTTTTCTTCTTTCATCGTTGTCCATGTTATTTAAAACCACACCAACAGTAAGTCCTAAAAACTCATGTACCTTACCCATCCACTGAGCATCACGCTCTGCTAGATAGTCATTTACTGTTACAATGTGTACACCTTTTTCTTCTAGGGCATTTAAATAAGCAGGTAAGGTAGAAACCAAAGTTTTACCCTCACCTGTTTTCATCTCAGCAATTCTTCCCTGATGAAGGATCATACCACCAATTAACTGTACACGATAGTGTTCCATGTCTAATACTCTTTTAGCAGCCTCTCTTACTGTAGCAAAAGCCTCTGGAAGTATATCGTCTAAAGTCTCACCTGCTGCTAGTCTATCTTTAAATTCTTTTGTTTTAGCCTTTAATTCTTCATCAGATAGTGCTTGCATAGAAGGTCTTAACTCTTCAATACGGTTGATGATTGGATTGATCAGCTTTATTTCCCTAGAACTGTGAGTACCAAATATTTTCTCTATAAATTTCATTCTTGATTACTCCTATATATTCTTGTATTTTAATAAATACGTAAGATCCCTCCTACGTTTAAAGCTCTTTATAATAATCCCAAACCATATTGTAACACTTTCCCTATGGTAAAACAATAAATTTTTTATGAATTTGCCGAAAGGCCGTTACTATCGTTACTGTTCAGAGGCAGCTTAAATGAAACAAACCGATGGACTGGATTTCTTTTTATACACTTTTGTTTCATATGGAGCTAGAACTATATTATCTTTTACTATATCCCCGTGATAAAGATCTTCCATCTCTTCCTTTAAATCTATATTTACTTTATAAGAAGCATAATTGAGAACAAAAAAATACTCAACGCCATTTTTTTCTCTCACTGCTATTTCACATTCTTTTGGAAGTTTTATTATATCTCTATAAGGTTCTGCTATTTTAAGTTTCTCTAAAAAGATCGTGGTACTTTCTTTTGTAAATGTGGATCCAAAGTAGTACACACTACCTTTTCCAATCTCTGCTTTTATTAAACCACCTTGACCTTGGTAATAGTTATTTACGTATGTTCCAAGGACTTCTCCACCTTCAAGTGGTTCTAATATATCATTAAATACATCTGCTTTTAACTTTTGGTCCCCCCATTGTACATATGAAGTTTCATCTGCTGGTCCTACAAAGGTGTAATCCACAACATCGGCTTTACACAAATCTCGAAGTAATCCTGGAAGTTTCATCATAACGCACTGACCTGTGGTATCTTTATATCCAGTACGACATCCCAAAACCAAGGTACCACCTTGTTTTACAAACTCCTCTAATAACTCTGCAACACGGCTAGTAAGTATAGTTCCATGAGGATAAAATAAGACTTCATATTTTTTTAAGTCTTCCACTGTTGTCTCCGCCAATAAATATACGTAATCCATAGGTGTGTGCGAAATCTGTGAGGCAGAAAAAATACCTTGGCTACTAACCTTTTCTATTCTTTTATGCCATTCATCTAGCTCACTATCCCATATATTATCATAATCTCTTAATACTCCGAAGGTAGGTCTGTAAATGGATCCCGCTACCTCTTCCATCCTTTTCATTTTTTTAGAAACCTCAGTCACTTCATCTAGTCTACGATTATCCCTGTTAGAATAATCTAAAATACCATGCCAGTAAATTTCGGTTCCCATAGTACAGGTTCTCCATCTAAAATAGCTGATAAAATCTGCTCCGTGTGCAACACTTTGCATTGTCCACAAGGTCAGTTGCCCAGGTTTAGGCGCAGGCGCCTCCATTCTTGTATTCCATCCATTGGCTCCTGATTGCTGTTCCATGATACCAAAGTTTGGTGATATGGAGCGAACCTCCGATAAATGTTTACTCCATTTACGATCATTTAAATCTTTTGATTTCTTGGGATCAGATTCTAAACTAAATGCAAAGTTAGGATATGAATCGTACATATAAAAGTTCAAAGATTCGTCAGTCATTCGATGGTTATCTAAGTTTGAAAACATTCCATTTGTGGTAATATAATCTCCCTCTTTTAAGTAAGGTCGCAAAGTGTCACTTTGAAGTTTTACATAACGACAAGCACTATCTGAAATAAACCTTTTATAGTCCATAATCTGGTGAGGATTGTTGGAGTTATGAACCACTACTTGAGGAATGTGTACTTCATCCCATTCATTATATGTCTGATTCCAGAATGTAGTTCCCCACGCTTGATTTAAATGCTCTATCGTCTGATATTTCTTCTTTAAGAAAAGAAGGAAGGCTTGGTCATCACTTTTTGAATAAAATTCATCTAGCTCACAATTGATCTCGTTATCAATCTGCCATCCAATGATACTCGGATGAGATGCATAATGGCTTGCTATCTGCTCTACAATTTTTTTCGTAAACTCTTGGTATACCAAAGAATTGTAATTATAATGACGCCTTGCACCGTGTCGATATAACTGGCCTTCTACGGTACTGTTTAAAACCTCTGGATATTTATGGGTCAACCAAGCTGGTGGAGTCGCTGTTGGAGTACAGAAAATCACTTTCATACGGGTTTCTTCTACTACCTCTAAGAATCGATCAAAAAATGTAAAATTATACTCTCCCTCTCTTGGCTCAAACTTATTCCAAGCAAATTCAGCAATTCTTATCACCTCTATTCCTGCTTCTAACATCCGTCTCAAATCCTCTGCCCAAAGAGATTCCTCCCAATGTTCTGGATAATAACATGTCCCTAGGGTAATCTTATCTAACTTCATTCCTTTATTTCTATCCATTTTTATACCGCCTTTCTATATACGTCAATTTTTTTACTCTTACTGAAATCATATGAACCTTTGACTAACAAGGTAAATACTTTCTATTGTATCCGTAACTGTTCAAGTGAAATGGAAAAAGATATAGTTGTTCCGATGCCCTTCTTGCTTTTTATATGTAAAGCACTTTCCTCACCATAATAATTATGTAATCGTAATTACACATTTTTAATACCTATTCTATGATTACTACTCTTATCTTTACAAGCTTCATAAATTTTTTCCACCTCTTCTTGGCTCATACCAATTCCATCATCGATCACTTGAAAATGCAATCTTTTATCTTCAATATAAATCCTAATGATTAAAAGACCATGATCAAGCTTTGGTTCCATTCCATGAATAATAGCATTCTCTACTAGGGGCTGTAGAATAAAATTGGGAATCACGTAATTTCCTAATTTACTTTCTACTTCATACTCTACGGTTATTTTATCCTCAAAACGATACTCTTGTATAAACACATAGTTTCTAACGCTCTTTAATTCTTCCGTTATTGTTATAAAGCTTTCTTGCTTTATGGTCGCTCTTAAAAGATCTCCTAGAGCTGTTGCAACTTCTGCGATCTCATCCTTTTTCTCAATTCTTGCCATCCAACTTATGGTGTCTAAGGTATTATATAGAAAATGAGGATTGATCTGCATTTTCAGAAGTTCAATTTCAGCCTGTTTACTGGATATTTCCATTTTGTAAACCTGCTCAATTAACACCTCAATACTGTCAGCCATATGATTATATCGGTAACCTAGCTGCCCAATTTCATCATCTCCATGTACCACAACTCGTTTCGTAAAATCCCCTTTTTGAATGGCCTTCATTTTACTACTTAGCTCCATTAATGGTTTCGTCATCTTATCCGTTAATAAAAAGATTAGAAAGATTCCCATCCCCATAGCCACAATAGTAATAAAACATGTAAGAATTGTAAAAGAAAAAATTTCTTTTTCAATTTCTCTAGTTGGGACTACGGTGACGATCGTCCAGGAGTTATCCATAGTTTTCCCTCGATAGATATAGGACTTTTCTCCATTTACTGTTACAATACTTTTCTGATTATCCAGCACGTCTGCAGAAAGTTTTAACCCTATGGAATCGCCAAAACTCGAACACATCACCTTACCTGTTTCATCCACAACATAAGACCTGTTGGAATAGTTCCCTCCAATCTCCCTAATAATAAGTGCAAAATAATCCACCTCACATACCACGTGAATAGCTCCAATAGGCTGCATTTTTTGCAGATCTAAAATAGCTCTGCTAATACAGATTTGCTCAGTTCCATCATCACTTACATTCCAAAGAGTAGAGCCATTGGCTTTTACAATTTCCTCCCACGTAAACATTTGCTTGACTGATACGTAAATATCTTT
>DVLR01000165.1 GCA_018715425.1 Candidatus Merdenecus merdavium | reverse complement strand
CCCATAGGTCCCGTAGCACCTGTTACACCAACTCCCGTGGCACCATTAGCACCCGTAGGACCTGTAATACCATTAGCACCCGTAGCTCCCGTGGCACCTGTAGGTCCCGTAATACCATTGGCTCCCGTAGGCCCCATAGGTCCCGTAGCACCTGTTACACTAATTCCCGTTGGTCCCATAGGTCCCGTCGCACCAGTGGCACCTGTGGCACCATTAGCACCAGTAGGTCCTGTAGGTCCTGTAGCACCTGTAGCACCCGTGGCTCCTGTAGGCCCAGTAGGTCTCGTAGGTCCCGTAGGTCCTGTGGGACATGGAGGGAACGGAGGATGTGGAGGTCTGCATTTTGGCCTTTGATTAGGATGTGGCCTAGAAGGTCTCCTCTCATCCATATTATTATAAAATTCACTCATTTATTATCACCTTTTTCGTATATTTAACAGAGTATCTGAATGCTCTGTTAGTATAATATATGAGATTCTTGTTGATTGGTTCATAGCGAAGAAAGTCTATATTTATCCTTTTAACTTTTTTTTAAAATAGTCTTTATTAGAAAGATAAGCAGAAGAATGAGGCTTGACGCTACCTGCTTTTTCATTGTATGCATTTGCTTTTATAGTATCTCCAGTTTTGTCGTAGCAGACACATAATTGTAAATAGGGGATATAATCATAACAGTCTGGTAAGACAAATCCTCCTGAAGTATCCTTTCTTTTTCTTGTTAGAGCGGTTTCATACCAAAAAATAGCCGTGGTATAATCGTCACGATCAAAGAAGTACTTCCCTATATCACAGCAGATTTCTGCACGAGGTTGATCAAAAGAAAAGCTTCTAAATAAGGAAAGAAGAGCTTTTTTATCTTCATTGATTTGATCATAGCAGTAGGAAAGTTGTTTACATGCTTCTATGTTATTTTCTACCCAGCCTTTTTCATGATCTAGAAAGGTTTCTAATACTGCAATAGCATCCTCATATCGCTGATGGTAGTATAGCTCTCTGGCATAATAAAACTGTTGCCTAGGATCTAAAGTCTGACCTTCTGATATGATTTTTTCAAAAATACGTAGATTTCTATCAGGATCCGAAGCCTTTAACTTTTTGTGATGTATGGCTACATCGGAGTGTATAATCGTTCCGTATGGAGTAATAGCTTCATGAATAGGGCTTTGCCATAAGTATCCTTTTCCATTTTTAATGATGCGCTCCCTATAATAAGAAAAAGTAGGTTCCCCATTTTCATTAAAACTAGTATGGTATTTCAACATAACAATATCGATGTTGGAATCTAAGCTTTTCTTCAGGGTTAGAAAATCAAGTTGATTCTGTTTTGTGATGATATCATCAGCATCTAGCCACATGGCATAATCCATAGTGGCTTTTGAAAAAGAATAGTTTCTTGCAGCAGAGAAATCATCCATCCATTCAAAGTCATAGATCTTATCAGTAAATTGTAAGGCAATTTCTTTTGTTTTATCAGTAGAACCTGTATCTATAATGATAACTTCATCTACAAGATTTTTTGCACTAGATAAACATCTGGCAAGAACGTCTTCTTCATTTTTAACAATCATACATAAACTAATGGTTATCATAATGTCCTCCTATCATATTGATCTCCTAATAAGATATGACTAGGGCTTTCATAAGGTGTGTTACTGGATAGAGATAGATAGAAAAAAGCCTAATCCATAAGAAGTGTGAGTTAGAAACTTCTTATGGATCAGGCTTTCAGGAGGTTAGAGTGTTTTATGATTATTCTCTGAATTCAAAAAATTGCTTTACCTGAACTTCAAGAGCATCGGCAATATCGAATAGACCATCTAAAGAGATCGAGGTTTTCATATTAGGAGCTTCTATATTACTAATATGAGTTCTGCTAAGATTAATCTTTTCGGCTAATTGAAGTTGAGTAAGTCCTTTTAATTTTCTATAATAGGCAATGGTAAGCCCTAGTTGTCTGTATTGGTTTTCACGTTTTGCGTTCATGTCTCATTATCTCCTTTAAAGTATAAGATTTTATTATTCTTATGAATTGATCTTAATTAGAAACTATAGATTTAGTGTATACTGAATAATAAAAAAATGAAACAATGTACAAATATGCTTATGCACATGATATAAGGGCATAAGTAAGAGGATAAAGAGTCATTGCATATAAAAACATACGGAAGTTATAAAAGATTAGGGAAGAAAATTACCATATGATAATGTTGCCAAATAATTATTTTTATATTTCGGATCAAAAGTCACATCTTTTCCAAACCAACTAGGGGGAACAAATGCATTTGCCTCTTCTATTGTAGCAAATTCTACTTCTACTGTTACTAGAGGATGTAATGCTTCCTTAAAAATATCTAATTCCATGGTCAAGTGATTTTCCATAGGAATATAATAACGCCTTTTTGTAATCATTGCTCCATCCACTTTTTCCTTTAGATGTAAGTAGGACTCTTCGGTAAGAGGAAGGTTATGCTCCTCTCTAGCTAACAATCCTTTCGATTTGTATGTGAGAAAATATTCATCCTCTTCTTTTCTAATGCGAATGACTGGATCCATACACAGATATCCTTGTTCTAAATCCTTATATGGATGGTCATAAATGTGAGAGGGGATGTTATCTATTAAATATTTTCGTTCTATTTCCATAAAGCCTCCTAAAATGATTTGATGTAGATGAGTATTTAGCTAAATACTCATTGCTCTAAGTATATCTTACCATCTAGGTATGGAAAATACTAGGGAGAAGTGTTAGAATGGAGAAAGACAAATAAGAGACGAAGATAGGAGAATTCTATGAAAAAAGTATACGTTTTTTTAGCGGATGGATTTGAAGAAATTGAAGGTCTTGCGGTGGTTGACCTCCTTAGAAGAGCAGACATAGAGGTTCGAACCGTATCGATTTCAAATGATGATTTCGTTACAGGATCTCATAATATAGTAGTAAAATGTGACACATTATTTCAGGAGGAATCCTTTGAAGATGCTCAGATGTTGGTTTTACCTGGGGGAATGCCAGGTACTAAATCCTTACAAGAACATGAAGGGCTTGGTAAATTACTATTAAAGTTTCATGAAGATAAAAAATGGTTGGTGGCAATTTGCGCAGCTCCTAGTGTTCTTGGACATTACGGAATTTTACAAGGTGAAAGGGCCGTTTGTTTTCCAGGTTTTGAAGACAAGCTTCACGGTGCTACCATAGGAGAACGTAAAGTCGAAGTGAGTCATCATATTATCACCAGTAAGGGTATGGGGACAGCCATTGATTTTGGGTTAATGATCATCGCAAAATTACGTTCAGAGGAGGTCAGTAGACAAGTCAAAGATTCTATTTTATATGAAAAATAGAAAATGCTTTTATAGATGTGGTTCCTATGAAAATAAAATGATAAATAGTCAGGGAACATCAAAAAAAGACTGGTGTTTTTAAGAGGCTTGTGCTATACTACTAAAATGACTGTAAGTATGAGGAAGTATATAAACTTTTCATATATAAAAGGTAAGTCCCCTTTGAACTAGGGGAAAAAAAAGGAGGACCATAATGAGTTTACAAGTTGAAAAATTAGAAAAGAACATGGCGAAACTTACCATTGAAGTATCCGCAGAGGAATTTGATAAAGCAGTAAATCAAGCTTATTTAAAAAATAGAGGCAGCATCAACATGCCTGGTTTTAGAAAAGGGAAAGCTCCAAGAGTGATGATTGAAAAAATGTATGGAGCAGGCATCTTTTTTGAAGAGGCAGCAAATAGTTTAATTCCAGTTGCATATAGTAATGAAATTGCAGACTGTGATCTAGATATCGTATCTCAACCACAAATTGATGTAGTTCAGATCGAACAAGGGAAACCTTTCATCTTTACTGCAGAAGTAGCAGTAAAACCAGAAGTTACATTAGGTGAGTATAAAGGAATTGAAGTTCCAAAGACAACGATCCGAGTGACGAAAGATGAAATCGAAAAAGAAGTTGATAAAGAAAGAGAAAACAATGCTAGAACCATTACAGTAGAAGATAGACCTGTAGAAGACGGTGATATTACTTCTATCGACTTTGAAGGTTTTGTTGATGGAGAAGCATTTGAAGGTGGTAAGGGCGAGAACTTTAGCTTAACCATTGGATCTCATTCTTTCATTGATACATTTGAAGAGCAGTTAATCGGAAAGAACATTGGGGAAGAAGTAGAAGTAAATGTTACTTTCCCAGAAGAATACCACGTAAAAGAGTTGGCAGGTAAACCAGCTTTATTCAAAGTAATAGTTCATGAAATTAAAGTGAAGGAATTACCAGAAGCAGACGATGATTTTGCAAAAGATGTATCAGAATTCGATACGATGAAAGAGTACAGAGCAGATATCAAAGCTAAAATCAGAGAACAAAAAGAAAAAGACGCTCAGACTGCTAAAGAAGATACCGTGATGGAAAAAATCATTGAAAACGCAACCATGGAAATTCCAGATCTTATGGTAGAAGGACAAACTCAACAAATGGTTGATAACTTCGAAAGAAGAATTCAACAACAAGGTTTATCATTAGAGCAGTATTTTCAGTTTACAGGCTTGACTCAAGAAGGATTATCTGAACAAATGAGACCACAAGCTCTTAAAACAATTCAAACAAGCTTAGTCCTGGAAGCTATTGCAGAAGCTGAGGATATCCAAGTAAGTGATGAGAGAATGGAAGAAGAAATTGCTAACATGGCAAAGATGTATCAAATGGAAGCAGACAAACTAAAAGAGGTAATGGGAGATTACGAAAAAGAACAAATCAAAAAAGATTTAGCTCTTCAAGAAGCCATTACACTTGTAACAGAAGCTGCAAAGGAAGTTTAGGATTATAAGTTCTTTATATCATAATAAGGAGGATATATCATGAGTTTAGTACCTTATGTCATTGAACAAACGAGTAGAGGAGAACGCTCCTACGATATTTATTCACGATTATTAAAAGACCGTATTATTTTTCTAGGGGAAGAGGTAACAGACGTTAGTGCCAATGTTATTGTGGCACAATTGTTATTCTTAGAATCTGAAGATCCTAAAAAAGATATTCGCTTATATATTAATAGCCCAGGAGGTTCTGTCTCAGCTGGGTGGGCGATCTATGATACTATGCAATATATTAAGTGTGATGTATCGACTACTTGTATTGGACTAGCGGCTAGTATGGGAGCATTCTTATTAGCAGGTGGAACCAAAGGAAAGAGATTTGCTCTTCCCAATGCGGAAATCATGATTCATCAACCTTCAGGAGGCGCTCAGGGGCAGGCTACAGATATTAAAATAGTTGCAGATAGAATTGTACAAACCAAGAAGAAATTAAATGAATATTTGGCTGCTAATACAGGCCAGCCTTTAGAAACCATTGAAGTAGATACCGAAAGAGATCATTACTTAAGTGCAGAAGAGGCAAAGGCATACGGTTTGATTGACGACGTGATTCAAACCATTAGATAGTTTATTATATCTGTAATAATAAGGTATTTAGTAGCTTTTCATTACGTAGGACTCCGACTATTGAACTCCTGTTTTTAGCAGAGAGTTAAAGTGGGAGTCTTACCTTATAAAGTAATAATAAAAAAGAAGCAGCATTCAAATTGATATAGAATAGAGGTGGAACAATGGCTGGAAGAAATGTAGAAGGAAAAGTAAAGTGTTCCTTTTGTCATAAAGGCGAAGATCAAGTACGAAAGCTAATTGCTGGAAGCAATGGGGTTTACATTTGTGATGAATGTATTGATATTTGCTCTGAAATTATCGAAGAGGAATTTGATGGTTATGTGTCAGACGATATTGAAGAAATTAATTTGCTAAAACCAGAGGAGATTAAAGCATTTTTAGATGATTACGTCATCGGGCAAGAGTCAGCTAAAAAAGTACTATCCGTAGCAGTTTATAATCATTATAAGAGGATTATGGCACCAAGGGATCTAGGGGTCGAATTACAAAAAAGTAATATTTTAATGCTTGGTCCAACAGGATCTGGTAAAACTCTATTAGCCCAAACGTTAGCAAAGATGTTAAATGTCCCATTTGCAATTGCAGATGCCACAGCACTTACAGAGGCAGGTTACGTAGGAGAAGACGTAGAAAATATTTTGCTAAAATTAATACAATCAGCGGATTACGATATTGATAGAGCACAATATGGAATTATTTATATTGATGAAATAGATAAAATAACTAGAAAATCAGAAAATGCCTCCATTACAAGAGATGTTTCAGGTGAAGGTGTACAACAAGCCCTTCTTAAAATATTAGAAGGAACCGTAGCATCTGTTCCTCCACAAGGAGGAAGAAAACATCCACATCAGGAGTTGATTCAAATCGATACCACAAATATACTATTTATTTGTGGTGGAGCTTTTGAAGGAATTGATAAAATTATTGATACTAGAAGAGATACAAAGACCATTGGATTTGGTTCTGAATTAAAGGAAGAAGAATCATTTAATAAGGCAGAAGTGTTAAAACATGTGCTTCCACAAGACTTCGTTAAGTTTGGAATGATTCCAGAGTTCATTGGTCGTGTTCCAGTTGTTGTATCTTTAGATGAATTAGATGAAGATGTCCTTATACGTATTCTACAAGAACCAAAAAACTCTATTATCAAACAATTTAAGAAGATCTTTGAGCTGGATCAAGTAGAGCTAGAGTTTAAGGAAGAAGCCATACAAGAGATTGCTAAGATGACTATGGAAAGAAAAACTGGAGCACGAGGTCTGCGTGCCATCATGGAAACATCCATGATGGACTTAATGTATAAAATACCATCAGATGAGTCCATCGAGAGATGTGTAATAACAAAAGAGACCATAAATGGTACTGGAGAGGCTGTTATTTTTTACAATGAAGGAAAACCTTCTTCTAAAAAAGGAGTGACCAAAAAGGTAAGAAATAAAGACGGCATAGAATCAGCATAGGCTGTTAGAACATAAGGGCGTACACATAATTTCTATAAATGTGACGCCCTTTTATCTAATGGCGATGGTTTACTGGAATCAGTAAAATCCATCGTGTACTTTAAGGAGGAAGGAATATGAGCGAACTAGTTAGAATTATTCCAGCAGTAGCACTAAGAGGGATAGCAGTACTTCCGAAAATGGTGGCTCATTTTGATATAAGTAGAGATAAATCCATCAAGGCTGTGGAGCAAGCAATGGTAGGAGACCAAACAATTTTCTTGGTTGCTCAAAAGGATATGGAAGTCAATGATCCTAAAATGAAGGATTTATACTCCATTGGAACCATCGCTGTCATTAAACAAGTAGTTAAATTACCTCAAAATATTATTAGAGTATTGGTAGAAGGTAAAGAACGGGCTGAACTTCTATCCATTATTTCTAATGACGTGTTTATCGAAGGCGAAGTAGCAATTTTTGAAGATGAGGATATAGAAGAAAAGGATGAAGTAACCAATCAAGCTCTATTAAGAAATTTAAAAGAATTATTTATTCATTATAACCGTGAGAATCCAAAACTTCCTAAAGATCTAGTGGGGCAAATATTAGAGGCTAATGACATCCAAACGTTAATGGAAGGAATTTCTGTAAATATTCCATTGGAGTTGGCAGAAAAACAACAATTTTTAGAGACCATTGATTTCATGTCCAGATATGAAACCTTAAGCCAGATCTTAAATAAGGAAACAGAGATTTTAAGGGTTCAAAAAGAGATTCAAAGGAAAGTGAAAGAAAGAGTTGATCAAAATCAACGGGAGTATTTGCTTAGAGAGCAGCTTAAATATATCCAGGAAGAGTTAGGGGAAGATAATGTATCATCGGATACGGAACAATTTCTAAAAGAGTTAAAGAAACTAAAAGCTTCTAAAGAAGTAAAAGATAAGTTAAAAAAAGAAATTGAAAGATTTAAAAGTTTAAGTAACAATTCAGCTGAAAGTGGGGTTGTAAGAGGCTATATAGAAACCTTATTAGAATTACCATGGGAGAAAGAGTCTAAAGATAATAAGGATCTTAAGAATGCTAAGAATATTTTAGATGCCGAGCATTATGGACTTGTTAAGGTAAAAGAAAGAATTTTAGAGTATCTTGCAGTACGACTTCTTACGAATAAGGGCGAAAGCCCAATCCTTTGTCTTGTGGGTCCCCCTGGAACTGGTAAGACATCTATAGCCAAATCAGTTGCCCATGCGCTGAATAAAAAATACGTAAGAATCAGCCTGGGTGGTGTAAGAGATGAGGCGGAAATCCGTGGACATCGACGGACCTATATAGGTGCCATGCCAGGAAGAATTGTTAATGGAATGAAACAAGCAGGTGTTAAAAATCCATTGATATTATTAGATGAGATTGATAAAATGAGCAGGGATTATAAAGGGGATACAGCATCTGCATTGTTAGAGGTGTTAGATTCTGAACAAAATAAAATATTTCGAGACCATTATATCGAATTACCAATGGATCTTTCGGAAGTTTTGTTTATTGCTACTGCCAACAGTATCCAATCTATCTCAAAACCCCTATTGGATCGTATGGAGATAATTGAGGTTTCTAGTTATACAGAGAATGAAAAAAGACATATTGGCGAACAATATTTAATACCAAAGCAAATTGAAAGAAATGGATTACAATCCCATCAGATTTCTATCAGTAAAAATGCACTGGAAGATATGATTCACCATTATACGAAAGAAGCTGGTGTGCGTAATCTAGAACGTAGAATTGGACAAATTTGTAGAAAAGCAGCCAGAGAGATCATTCAAGAAGACAAGAAATCAATAAGAATAACAGGGCGTAACTTGAACAAATATTTAGGTAAAGAACTATATAATTATGCTAAAGTAAATACGGAAAACCAGGTAGGTATCGTAAGAGGACTTGCATGGACCAGTGTGGGAGGAGATACCCTTGAAATAGAAGTAAACATTTTAGCAGGAAAAGGTGACTTTGTCTTAACTGGACAAATGGGTGCAGTGATGAAGGAATCTGCTAGAACAGGTATTAGCTATATTCGTTCTATTAGCGAAGAGTATCATATCCCAGATGACTTTTTCGTGAAACATGATATCCATATTCATATTCCAGAAGGGGCTGTTCCAAAGGATGGACCTTCTGCAGGTATTACTATGGCTACAGCCATGCTATCAGCTATTACGGATATCCCTGTGTATGCAAATCTGGCTATGACAGGAGAAATTACTTTACGAGGAAGAGTATTACCCATTGGTGGCCTAAAGGAAAAATTATTAGCCGCTAAACAGGCTGGTATTACGAAAGTTATAGTGCCTTCTCAGAATAAGGTAGACGTAGAGGATATTTCTCTAGAGATTACCAAAGGTCTAGAGTTTATTTATGCAGAAACCATGAAGGATGTATTGCCTACTGCATTGGTTACGAATCAATAAACGGTTCGATTTAGAAAGGCAAAGAAAACAGGAAATAACAAAGAGGTGTATGATTATGGTAATTAAAAATGTTTCTCTGGAAACGGTATGTGGCATTACAAGTACCCTACCAGATCATGATAGACCAGAAATAGCTTTTGCAGGAAAATCAAACGTGGGAAAATCATCTTTGATTAATGCTTTGATGAATCGAAAGGCCTTGGCAAGAACCAGCGCTCAGCCTGGGAAGACCCAGACCATTAACTTTTATAATATTAATGATGCCATGTATTTGGTTGACTTACCTGGGTATGGATATGCTAAGGTATCGGTTTCTATGAAAGAAAAGTGGGGAGAACTGATTGAACGTTATCTTCATCACTCCAAACAGCTAAAAGCGGTATTTTTATTAATAGATATTAGGCATGAACCATCTAAAAACGATAAAGTCATGTATGACTGGATTGTATATCAAGGTTATCATCCAATTATTATTGCGACAAAATTAGATAAATTAAAACGAAGTCAGGTTGCAAAACATGTGAAACAAATTAAGGAAGGTCTTGAATTAGTACCTGGTACGAAAGTATTGCCATTTTCAGCTTTAAATAAACAAGGTAGAGATGAGATATGGGAAGTCATGAATCAGATTCTAGAAGACGGACAAGAATTAGAAGTGGAAGAATAGACCCATATGGAAATGTGGTGTAAGATAGAGATTCAATCTATCTTATACCACATTTTCTGGTTTTATAGAAGTATGAATATATGATCATAAAATATAGAAAGAAAGGTGCTTATGAAAAAAAAGTATGGATTTGTAGCCCTGATGTTATCTGTTATCTTGGTGATGAGTGGTGTAATCGTCCACTTTAGTCAAGGTAAGACGGGGTTAGAAGAAAAAGAGCAAGAAGGAAAAATAGAAGTTCTTACTTCATTTTATCCTATGTATATAGCAACAAAAAATGTTACGAAAGATATGGAGCATATTCATGTTCAGAATATGGCGGGACCAACGGCTGGATGTTTACATGATTATCAGCTCACACCTGAGGATATGATGAAGTTATCAAAAGCGGATATATTCGTAATCAATGGTGGAGGAATTGAAGCATTTATGGAGGATGTAATGAAACAATATCCAGAGTTAACGGTCATCAACGCCAGCGAAAATATCGAAATGCTTAGAAACGATTCATATGAAGGAGAAGGTCATTCTCATAGTGATGATGAAGCTACAAAGGAAGAGCAAGTAGATCATGATCATGTAGAGGATGAAGTGGAAGATCACAGTGATCACGATCATGGCGAATTTAACGCACACGTTTGGATGGATATTGACAAGTATAAACAAGAAGTTGAGAAGATAGCAGATAGCATTGGAGCTTATGACTCTGATTACCAAGAAACATACCACAGTAATGCTGCAGCTTATGAGGATAAATTAGATCGCTTACAAACAGAAGTTGTTTCTACAATGGAGAATTTAAGCTCTGAGCATGTGGTTATCTTTCATGATGCCTTTGTATACTTTGCGAAGGCCTATGGATTAGAAGTAGACTATGTCATTGATATGGACGAGAATACCAGCTTAAGTGCTAATCAAGTGGCTCAGATTGTGGATGTTGTAAAGGCTCATGATATTCAATTGCTATTTTGTGAAGAGCAGTATAGTACTTTGATTTCCGATTCCATCGCTAGAGAAACTGGTGCGGAGGTATTTATTTTAGATTCTCTTGTTACAGGAGATGATTCCTATGATAGTTATATCCACGGAATGGAAAAAAACATGGAAATATTAAAGGAGGCATTGCAGTAATGAAAAATAATAAAGGCGCCTGTGGGCTGCATTGTATTAAAATAAATCATATTGGAGTGACCATTGGAGAACAGGTGATTGTAGATGATGTCAATGTTCATATCCACTGTGGAAAGCTGTCTTTTATCATTGGGAAAAATGGTGCAGGTAAATCCACCTTATTAAAAGCCATATTAGATGAAATTCCTCATACGGGAACCATTGAATTTAGAGCTCATGAAGATGGAAAAATAGAACATATTAATATAGGATACGTACCTCAGCATATTAATATCGATCGTCACACCCCTACCAGTGTATATGACCTAATTGCAGGATATCATACGAAACGTCCAGTATTTTTGCGGAAGACAAAGAAGATATACGAAGATATGAAGGATCAATTACGAATGTTTGGTGCCGAAGATCTCATTGATAAACAAGTGGGTAAACTATCGGGAGGAGAAATTCAAAGAGTCTTACTTTCTATGGCAATTATGGATGATCCAAACTTATTGATCCTAGATGAACCAGTATCTGGGATAGATAAAAAAGGAATGGATCTTTTCTATAAAAATGTAGAAGAACTGATTACGGAGTATGATCTTGCCATTTTGCTGGTATCTCATGATCTTGAATACGTTGCAAAATATGCAGATGAAGTGATTCTTTTAGACAAAAAGATATTAAAGAGAGGAACTGCTAAAGAAGTATTTCAAAGTAAAGAGTTTGCATCTGTTTTTGGAAGTTTAAATTATGATATAGATAAATTAAGAAAGAAAGAAGGGGAGAAAACGCTATGAGTGGAATATACCAGGTAATGGAAAGTATCCTGCCTTTTTCTTGGATACAGTATGATTTTATGAAGAATGCATTGCTTGCAGTTTTGATTATTACTCCTCTTTTTGGGATCTTAGGAACCATGATTGTGAATCGAAAAATGGCCTTTTTCTCAGATGCCTTAGGTCATTCTGCAATTACGGGAATAGCTTTAGGAGTTATTTTAGGTTTGGCAGACACCAACATATCGATGATTGTTTTCGGTATTATGTTTGCTTTTGCACTAAATAAAATAAATAGTAGAAACCTGGTGGGGACAGACACGATTATTTCTGTATTTTCGTCGTTTAGCATTGCCATAGGATTGGTAATTTTATCCCAAGGAGGAAACTTTTCAAAGTATTCCAACCTTCTTGTAGGTGATATTTTGAGTATTACACCGAAAGAAATTTTATACTTACTCCTTGTATTTTGTGGTACGATTTTATTTTGGTTTTTATGCTATAATCAGATACAATCATTGAGCTTAAGTTCATCACTCGCTAAGAGCAGAGGAGTAAAAGTAAAGTTGATTAGCAATCTTTTTGATATATTTTTGGCAGTGATTGTTATGTTATCCATCAAGTGGGTAGGAATTTTAATTATCAATGCATTATTAATCCTTCCAGCAGCAGCAGCTAGAAATATTTCGGAAAATGTTAGAGAGTATCATGGATTTAGTTTACTCTTTTCGATCTTCTCGGGCTTAGTAGGATTGATCATATCGTATTATATCAATACAGCAACGGGACCTACCATTGTAATCATTGCTTCCGTCATTTTCTTTTCTACCTATATCTATGGAAACAAAATCAAATAAATGGAAAAACTTTAAAAAATTCATCCATATATGGTAATATCTCTTAATAAAAAATTAAGAGATATTACCTGTCAGTTATGAGTATTCTATAGTATAATGAAGAAAAAGGAAGTCTTGGAATTGTAGAGGTTGGGAGGTGGCTCATGAATAGTTTGGTTAAATATCTAAAATTATTTGCAAATATTTTTTTCGCAGTTTTCGTTTTCTGTATTATTTTTTATGTTGCTCCAAAAGTACTCAGGTTTTTTATGCCTTTCGTTATTGGATGGCTACTTTCTATGATTGCTAATCCTCTGGTTCGTATGTTAGAGAAACGGTTAAAGATTGTTCGTAAACATAGCTCCATGTTAATTATTATACTAGTATTAGGGATCATAGTTGGCAGCGGATACTTATTGATTTCAAAGATAGTAGAAGAAAGTGTTCATTTTGTGAATCATATTGAGCCTATGTATGAGGATTTATCCCAACAGTTTGGAATCGTGCAAGACAACCTACAGGTTGTTTTTGATAAATTACCTGGAGATATTCAAGAGGGAATGTTAACCCTACAAGCCGATGCTGCCTCATATATCGGTGGAGTTGTCAGTAAAATAGGGAAGCCCACCGTAGACTTTGCGAAAAACCTACCAAGTATTTTAATTTCTATTATTTTTACAATATTATCGTCATACTTTTTCATCGCTCAAAGAGAAGAGATTTTAAGTTTCGGTCGTTCTAAGACACCAGAATCCATTCAAGAAAAGTGGAGAATGATTTATTATAACTTTAAGAATGTGATCGGTGGATATTTTAAAGCACAGTTTAAAATTATGCTGGTTGTTGTGGTTATTTTATTTAGCGGTTTTTTGATCTTAAAGATTAACTACGCCGTTTTACTAGCTATTATGATTGCCTTTTTAGATGCCCTACCTTTCTTTGGAACTGGAACGGCTCTTGTACCTTGGGCGCTTTTTGAGATGTTAGCAGGAGATTATAAGACAGCCATAGGTCTTGTTATTATATATGGAGTCAGCCAATTAATTAGACAGGTTATTCAGCCTAAGATCGTTGGAGATACCATTGGATTGAATCCTCTCTTAGCACTTATCTATATGTATATCGGATATAAGTTTTCTGGTGTTATAGGCATGATTATTGCAGTACCATTAGGAATGATCATCATGAATTTGTTCAAGGTAGGGATTTTTGATGGAATTCTTAATAGCCTTAAAGTAGTGATCGATGATTTTAATCAGTTTAGAAAAACGGATGGTAGTAGTGAGTAAAAATAGATTGGAATGCTCATTTAGTTAGTAAGAGATATAAACATATCAAAAAATGGGTCAAAAGCAGAGGATTTATAGGTGCTATAGATCAAGTTACTATTCAATTGAGAAATCATCGTAAAAACGTGAAAAATACTAAATATAAAAGAAAATA
>DVLR01000164.1 GCA_018715425.1 Candidatus Merdenecus merdavium | reverse complement strand
GTCTCTGCTCACGCATCTGATTTACTTTTTTTTCTAGATCTTTGTAGCTTTCACTGGTTGCAATACCTAGTCCTGCTACTCCTGGTACATTGTCTGTACCTGATCTCATTCCTTTTTGTTGCCCACCACCCAGAATCATGGGTGATATTTTTACACGTTCATCAATGTATAATAACCCAACACCCTTTGGTCCATGGATTTTATGACCACTGGCAGATAATAAGTCTATCCCCGCTTTTTTAGGATATATTCGGTACTTTCCAAAAGATTGGATCCCATCAATATGATAAATTACCTGTGGATAATTCGCTTTTAAATAGGTTCCAATTTCTTCTACTGATGTAACTGCTCCAATTTCATTATTTACATGAATCGTAGATACTAATATGGTATCTTCTGTAAGGGCTTCTTTTAAATCATCCATAGAGATCAGTCCATGTTCATCTACTGGAAGGTAGGTGATTTTAAATCCTTGCTCTTCCAAATAAGCCAATGGTTGTAGAATGGCTGGATGCTCTATGGATGTGGTGATGATATGATTTCCTCTTCGTTTATTAGCCATAGCTGTTCCTATTAAGGCCCAGTTATTAGACTCTGTTCCTCCAGAAGTATAATATATTTCCTTTTCTTTTACTTTTAATTCTTTTGCTATAATTTCCGAAGTCTGTTTGAGATAGTTCTCTGCATCTACACCTTTTTTATGTTTTGATGATGGATTTCCATAGTCCTCAGTCATAACCTTTGTTACTATTTCCATGACTTTTTCATGACATTTTGTTGTGGCAGAATTATCTAAATACGTCTCCATTTCGTTCCTTCTTCCTATTTATGTTACTTATATGAATTTTCTCAATCTTCCAAATGATACATTAAAATAGCAAGGATGGCAAGCCCTGCCGTCTCAGTTCTTAAAATTCTTTTACCCAATGTTATTGGGGAGAATCCATTTTCTTCCCCTAAGGCGATCTCTTCCTCTTCAAATCCACCTTCAGGGCCTATAAAAATCCCGATGTTCTGCCCTGGTTTTATATTGGATATGACTTCTTTTGTTCTAACCATTCCTGTGGCTAATTCATAGGGGATTAGCTTGATATCTAAATCTTTTCCATACTCTAAAGCTTCTTTATACGTTAAAACACCGTGTACTTCTGGAATCAAATTTCTTTTTGACTGCTTCGCTGCTTCTTTTGCAATATCCTTCCACCGTTTTCCCTTGGATGTTTCTTTTTTCTTATCTAATTTTACCACGCAGCGCTTCATGGCTACTGGTATGACTTCATAAACCCCAAGTTCTACAGCCTTTTGTATAATAAGCTCCATCTTATCACCTTTTGGTAATCCTTGAAAGAGATAGATTCTGGAAGAAAGCTCACGGTCTCCTTCTACGCTCTGAATGATATCTAGATAAATTTGATTTTTTTCTATTTCTGCAACCGTACAAATATAATCTTTAGAAGTGCCATCGCTAATTAAAACTTCTTCTCCAAGTTTCATACGAAGAACATTCTTCATATGATTGACATCCATTCCTTCTATAGTAATCCTACGTTCTTGTATCTGATTTGGATGAACAAAAAAATGATGCATGATCCACCTACTTCTTTCTAGCTGTAATAGACACCCACTCACCCTGGTAAGTGGTCTCAATGAGTTCAAATCCAGCCGCTAATACAGCATCTCTTACTTCTGTTTCTTTTGTATCGATGATGCCAGATGTGATATAAAGCCCTCCTGACTTTAGATGCTCCATAGCAACAGGGGTTAAAGGTACTAAAACATCTGCCAATATATTGGCTACTACAATGTCGTAACAACCATAACCCACGCTTTCTTTCATCTTCTCATCATCAATTAAATTACCAATGAGCACATCCATTTGCTCTGACGGAATTTCATTGGCCTCTTTATTTTCTTCTGTTGCAAGGATGG
The DNA here is from genome assembly GCA_018715425.1 of Candidatus Merdenecus merdavium. GTDB lineage: Bacteria > Bacillota > Clostridia > Lachnospirales > Lachnospiraceae > Merdenecus > Merdenecus merdavium. The sequence goes on along the minus strand of DVLR01000164.1, from coordinate 6,663 downwards.
CATTTGGATCTAAATCTGTACCTACTCCATGTTTTGCTCCCAGTTTAAAGGCTACAATAGATAAAATACCACTGCCACATCCAACATCCAATAGCTCCATTCCTGATGTTACGTATTTCTTTAGCTGCTTCATGCAAAGCTGGGTGGTTTCATGCATTCCTGTTCCAAAAGCTGTTCCTGGATCGATATGAATGATCATCTTGTCCTTATCTTCTTCCTTAACCTCTTCCCAAGATGGAATAATTAATATATCGTCTACATAAAATTGTTTAAAATATTGTTTCCAATTATTTACCCAATCCAAATCTTCTGTAGTAGATTCTTCGATGGTTCCTTCTCCAATATCCATAAAGGATCTTAGATCCTCTAACTCTTCTTTTACTTGCTCTATCATTGCTTCCTTTTCTACATCTTCATCTAAATAAAAAGTTAAATAAGCAATCCCATCATCCATTTGCATATTTGGCGCAATATCGCCAAACATATCTTGTCGATCACGATCTGTAATAACCTTATCCTCTATTTCTACACCTTCAATACCTAGATCCATGAGTATGCTAACGATCACGTCTTCCGCCTCTGTGGTGGTCTTTAACCTAAATTTATTCCACTTCATGTATTTTGCCTCCATTTTTATGGTTCTTTGTTTTTATATGTTATATCTTATTATTTATCATCCTACTATACTAATTTTTAATATTACCATAATTCTTCATTGATAACAAGATTTCTATACTAGCATATTTCATCTAGATTCCCTCCAACATAGAGGGATCACTCTATATCTTTACTTTACAGGGTGCGTGCACACAAAGCAGACATGTAAGGGGAATGTAAGGAAATGAAATCTTTTTATGTACCCGATAAGATCTGATTTAACATTTCTGCCAGTGGTTCCATGGCATTTTTCTGCTCTTGCACAGTATTTAACTGGGTTCCGGATTCAATCAGTAAGGTTCTAGGCTTCAAATGAAGATTATATCGCAACCCTCTTAAATAGATATTACGCATTAATCCAGGATAGTTTTGAGCAGCTTTTAACTGCAGCTGAAATGAAAAGGATAAATTTTCTGAAATATAAGGGTTTGGCAAATAAGATATATCACCATTGCTGGTTGTTCTGCTAAGCCCATTAAAAAGCATTACTCTGGCTGTAGGCTTACCATTTATATCCGTTACAAATTTTTTATTTTCAAAACCATCTCTATGTAAATCAATCACTACTTCTATGGATGGATGCTCTCTAAGAATTTGAGCTGCCCCTTCTCCTGCTAGTGTATAAGCGTAATCTCGATCCAACACTCCATCTACTAAATCATAAACTCCAGTATGATGAATCACATTATATCCATATTGATCCCTTAAAAGGCTGGTTAAGTAATCCCCTACTCCCACAATGGAAGTGGATGGATCTCCTGGAATGGAATCAATAAACTCCTCTTGTGAATGGGTATGGTAGATAAGAATTTGTGGTACAGAAGGATCTTTGGTTATAGAAAGATCATTTCCCATTAAGCTTTCTATATTCAATTGACTGCTATTGATTGTGGTCATTTTATCCACAGTATAAAAGTTATTAAGCAAATAATCAAAATCATTTAGTTTCTCTAGGGTAATATCTCCAATATCTTTAATTGGAGCAATAGGTACTGCCGATGCCTGTTCTTCTTGTTGTGTTTCAGGTAGTGTTTCTCCTTCTGTTGTATCTGATGTTTCCTGATTTAATTGAGTTTCCTGAGCCTCTGCCGTGGTACTTTCTCCACTAGACGTCATTACAGAATCTTCACCATGCTCTGCCATTAGAATTCTTTCATAAGTGGCTTCATCCTCAATATCTGTTTCATAACTACTGTTTAATTTTACGAATTTATACAATGGTACTGTTTCAAACAAACGATCCACTACGAAAGCCTCTAAGGAACTTGTCTGCTCATTCTCCTGTAAAGGATAGAGAAAGCTTGGCATATAAGTTTTCACAGCCATTTGATCTAAATTCTTACCTATGTATTGGATTGCAGAATATGTTCTAACTTCAGTTGAAGTATTCTTCATGACATCCATTCCTTTAAAAATAATATATATACCTAAACAAACAATGACACACCATAATGCTAAATTTATCCACTTCTTTGAATCTTCCACTTCATCACCTCATACCCTTGCTAGGAATATTAATAAACCATTGCCAGAATTTATAGCTTCGTTGACCACTTACCTTTCTATCAACTTGGAAAAGAAATGAGAAAGCAGCCTTTTAAATAGGAAACTGTATAAAACGTAGGTACTTAGGCTCTGTACAAGAGAGCCTTATGTACCACTACATTTTATATTCAAACAAGAGCTGGTTGTAAGGATCGACTTTTTCTAAGTACGGCTCCAAATAAAGAATGACTACTTTACTCATTCTTATACTTATTTTAGCTCTATAAATAAGTATATTATGGTACAACTCTATTTATGATTGTGATAATGCCATATTGATGCCTTCTGAAATAGTAAAACTAATTCTTTTTACCGTCTCGTCAATATCTTTCGGTGTAACAAACATCGTATTTAAATGTGGTGAAATAAGTTCTCTGATCAATTCATATTTTTCTGCCGTATTTAATGTCCCAAGAGCTCCTCCTAGATTCTTCATCCTATCTGATTCGTCCATAGCTGTGATTAAATTTTCCATAGTATCATTTACAATGGTGGCAGCATCAACAACGGTTGGAACACCAATAGCAATGACTGGTATACCTAAAGATTCTTTATTGATCCCATTCCTATGATTTCCCACACCAGAGCCTGGATTAATACCAGTATCTGTAATTTGAATCGTACGATTTAAGCGTTTTGTACTTCTAGCTGCAAGAGCATCTATGACAATGGCTACATCAGGTTTTGTCTCATGTACTACGCCCTTTATAATCTCTAATGTCTCCATACCAGTCTGAGCCATGACTCCAGGAATAATGGAACTAACGAGATGAATCGTGTCTTGACCAAATGGTATCGTTCCATACTCTTTTACTACATGACGCGTAATCATTAAATTTCCTACTACATCTGGCCCTAAAGCATCTGGAGTGACATCACGGTTACCAAGACCTACAACTAAAATAGATTTTTCCTCTTTTAGATCAATCAGTTTTTTAAGATGTGTAGATAATATCTTCGAAACCTCTTCATGGTAAGCATCATCTGGAAAATCCATACTGGGGGCTTCTAATGTAATATAAGTACCTACAGGTTTTCCCATGGATTTCGCTCCATTTTCCGTTTCAATGACCACTGTTGTTGTTTGCACTTCCGATTCCTCATCGAAAGTTTCTTCAATCTTTACTCCGCGAATTTCTACATTGTCTTCTTCAAAGCTTTCTTTTGCCTCTAAAGCAAGGTCTGTCCTAATTTTAAACCGATCCACTTATATTCCCTCCTATCTCAACGATCTTTTATATTTTTAACAGTTTTTTAATAAATATGTATTGACATTCACTTTCTATTAGAATACACTATATAAGTATGTTTATATTAAGAACGTCCGTGTCCGACTTTAATATAACAAAACTATAAAGAAAAATTTTGGAGGTGTAAGAATTGGCTAATATTAAATCTGCTCAAAAAAGAATTCTAGTCAACCAAACTAAGGCAGCTAGAAATAAATCAATTAAATCTGAAGTAAAAACTGCTATCAAAAAAGTGGAAGCTGCTGTAGTTGCTAACGACAAAGAAACTGCAAACGCTGCTTTACTAGCTGCTATCTCAGCTATTACTAAAGCAAGTCATAAAGGTGTATATCACAAAAATACTGCATCTAGAAAGATTTCCCGCCTTACTTTAAAAGTAAATAGCATTGCATAATATATCATTTTTTAAGACAACCAGTACCGTCATGCAGGTTGTCTTTTTTTGTGCTCTATCCCCTTCTATAAAACAGGTATATTCCTATGATCTTTCCTTCTATTCTCACTCTATTTTTACTTGAACTGGCGACTATCTTGTGATACAATTTTATTAGTTTAATGAGTGAACTATATAGGTTATCTTTCCATGTATGGTTATTATCTAACATCATCAAACCATACACAACTAAATACTGTATCACTTAAAAATTACATATTTGTAGGAGGATTTGTAAATGAATAACATGCCAGTAGTAAAGTTAGGTATTGTCGCTGTAAGTCGTGACTGTTTTCCAATGAGTCTATCTTCTGAAAGAAGGAGTGCTGTTGTGAAAGCTTTCAAAGGGGATATCTACGAATGTCCAACCACGGTTGAAAATGAAATCCACATGAGAACAGCTTTAAAACAATTAAAAGAAGAAAAATGTAATGCATTAGTGGTCTACCTAGGAAACTTTGGCCCAGAAACTGCTGAAACCTTACTAGCCAAAGAATTTCATGGACCCGTTATGTTTGTTGCTGCATCTGAAGAATCTGGTGATAAGCTTTTAGATGATCGAGGAGATGCCTACTGTGGCATGCTAAATGCCAGTTATAATTTAAAGCTTCGTAATATCAAAGCATATATTCCAGAATATCCAGTTGGTACCCCATCTGAAGTTGCTGCAATGATAGAAGATTTCTTACCTATCGCTCGTACTGTGATCGGGCTAAACAATTTAAAGATCATAAGCTTTGGACCACGTCCACAAGATTTTTTAGCTTGTAACGCACCTATCAAACAGCTTTATCATTTAGGTGTAGAAATAGAAGAAAACTCTGAATTAGACTTATTCGAAGCCTTTAACCATCACGCTGATGATCCTCGTATCCCTGCCATCGTTGAGAGCATGGAAAAAGAACTTGGAGATGGAAACCAAAAACCAGAGATCCTTCCAAAATTAGCTCAATACGAACTTACTTTATTAGACTGGATTGAAGCCCATAAAGGTTCTAGAGACTATGTTGCCATTGCTGGTAAATGCTGGCCAGCCTTCCAGACTCAATTTGGTTTCGTACCGTGTTACGTAAATAGCCGTCTCACCGACCGTGGTATTCCTGTTTCATGTGAAGTTGATATTTACGGAGCTTTAAGTGAATTTATCGGTACTGTAATTAGCCAGGACACGGTAACTCTATTAGACATTAACAATACCGTTCCAAAAGATATGTACGAAGGAGATATTAAGGGTAAATATACTTACACTCATAAAGATACTTTCATGGGATTCCACTGTGGTAATACTGCTGCCAGTAAGCTAGCACAACACGTAATGAAGTACCAAAAAATCATGGCTAGAAATCTTCCACAAGAAGTGACTCAAGGGACTTTAGAAGGAGATATTATCCCTGGGGACATTACCTTCTTTCGATTACAAAGTACTGCAGATGCTCAATTAAAAGCATACGTTGCTGAAGGTGAAGTACTTCCCGTTGCATCTCGCTCCTTTGGATCTATTGGCGTCTTTGCAATTCCTGAGATGGGCAGGTTCTACCGTCATGTATTAATTGAAAAAAATTATCCTCACCATGGTGCAGTAGCCTTCGGCCACTTCGGAAAGACTTTGTTTGAAGTATTTCAATACTTAGGTGTAGAAGATATTGGATTTAATCAACCAAAAGGAATGTTATATCCTACAGAAAATCCTTTTTCAACTAAATAATCTTTCAAATTTGAATATCACTTTACTAAAAGATGGCTTTGGTTCTTTCCAAATCCATCTTTTTAAATAAAACCATTGCTAAATCAATCTCTTTCCTATCATAACCTGGAGGATATGAATACTATTTAAATTTTAGGGAATCTATAAACAATGGATACTAAAATTTTTATTACGGAGGTGTTATTGATGATGATGGAAAACCAAAAAACTGGAGCAGTACTTCCCCTTATGGCTATGGATAGTATTACGGAACCTGCTCCTGATGCTAAACAAATTGTAGCCCTTGTAAAAGATAGTGGCAGAGTTACAGGATATCAATTATCAGATGGTCATATTGTTGATAAACAACAAGGTGTTCACTTAGCTAAACAAGGACAAATTAGAGGTGTTGGTGTTGCCCATAGAAACGATACAGAATACTTAAAATCTATTCCTGACGGAACAGAACATAATAATTTAAGTAATCTTCCATCTATTTCGGCCAAATAACTCCCAAATTCACCTTTAAGCTCTTCCAGTTTTCTAAACATCTGTCACTGAAAAACCCCTCAGCTATGCTCTATATAAGCCAGCCGAGGGGTTTCTATCATCTTACTATTGCCTTACTATTATCTTGCTCTTTTTTTACGAAACATCACTATTACACTGGCTCCTGTAAGCAAAAGTCCAATATATAAAAGGATTGGTGCCTGATCACCAGTCTTTACGCTTGTAAGGGTAGATACTTGTGTACCCGTTCCATTAGTAGTAGGATTTAAGTTCCCAGAAGTGGTTTTTACAGTATCCTTGTACATAAGTGCATACGTAGAAAACTTATCGGTAGAAATGGTAACGGTTTTTCCATTTTGGTCTAAATCCTTTAGCACTTCTGCCTTTCCATCATGAATTCTTACAACAGAAAACTCTCTAACCATTCCAGTCTCCTGATTTATATAAGCCTCTGGTAACGTAATCAACAATTCCACTGGTGCATATAAATCGGATACCTTTGTTTCTTCTTCATTTTCATGATATGCAAAATTGATATTTAAAAACTTCGCCACTTTATAATCCTTTAAAGAATCCTTGGACAT
>DVLR01000163.1 GCA_018715425.1 Candidatus Merdenecus merdavium | reverse complement strand
TCTTTTGCAGGCATCTGTTTTTTTAATGCCATGAGCAATTCCTTTTCTCCAATCCCTTCAATATCTCCCGTCAATAAAATATCTAAGTTTTGATAAGAAACCATAAGCACTAAGGAGGACATATTTCCTACTTCCCCTGATTTCCATTCTCTACTAGGATGAAGGCATTTCACCTCTACTTCACCTACCGCGAAATGATCTCCTGCACTGAAATAGATCACTGGAATATTTTTATCTTCTGCTAAAGAAATCAGCTCTACGTAGGGTGTCTTATCATAGGTATTAGGTAAAACCAAATGGTGAATGGTAATCCCTTGACGATCTTGCCACCCTCCTTTTATATCTTTGGAAATAGCTAAGAGCTCAGCGATACCGTTGATATGATCGGCATCACTATGGGTTACAAAAACATAATCCAGAGAAATGACTCCCAATGATTGTAGGAAAGGCAAAAGAGTATATTCCCCTACCTTTGATACCGTACTGCTCCCTCCATCTACTAGAAAATGATGATCGGAAGGGGTCTGAAAATAGATTCCATCACCTTGCCCTACATCTAAAAACACCATGTTAAATCCACTATTTGGTCGATATAGTAGCACTATCACCATGGATAACAACATCACCATAGCTGTTATTCTTTTTTTCTTTCTTCTTTTTTTGAAACGAAAGATAACTAAAAAAAGAGAAAGGATACTGTAATAAAGAACCATTTGCCATACCTTTGGTCTTCCTAAAACCACTTGAGCATTGGGAAGATGCAAGACGAAAATACAGAGTTTCTCATATAATATCAATATATAATGACAGGGAATCATCAGAATCGATCCTATTTTAGTTGTCCACAGACCGAAAAAACTTCCTAAAATGCCTGATAAAAGTAATATACCAACCAGTGGTAAAAGAATCAGATTTAAAAAAATACCATAAATAGGATATTGAAAGAAGAAATAAAGTATAAATGGTAAAGAAATCAGAGTAACACTTATGCTAATGAACAACGACTGGATCACTTTATGATTTACAGAAAAAACATCACAGAGAACAGGATAAAGAATAGCGATTCCAAGAACAGCCAAAAAGGATAATAAAAATCCCACTTGAAACAAAGAGTAAGGGTTGATCAATAAACATATTATAGCTGCTGCCCCTAATGCCGAAAGCATATCATAAGTTCTTTCAACAATAGCTCCCATTAACATGATGGTAAACATCATCAGTGCACGACTAGTCGATACGCTCATACCTGTCATCCATCCATAGCTAAACATCAAGAAGATACAGATACTTGTGGTAATTTTTTCTGATATTCTGCTCCACCTTAAAAGTTTATACATCCCCATTCCTAACATAGTAATATGTAATCCAGAAATCGCCAAGATATGGGATATCCCCGTTTGTGTATAAAGGTTTTTTACTTCATCATCTAAGTACTCTTTATCTCCTAAAAACATAGCACTCAATACGCCTGCTCTTTTTTGATCCTTCATTGTTATTATGATAGATTGTTTTAGATTCTGTCTGATTTGATATAATCCTTCTAAATACCATGAATAAGACTCCCCTACTTCTTCCATAACACCTTGATAGATAACGTGGGAGATTCTTTGTCCTAGGTAATAATTCCTCATATGAAATTGACCTGGATTTGTAGGTATTTCTACTGCTTCCATTATTCCAGATAATAGAATTTTTTGTCCTATTTTATATAAATCTACTTGATTGTTTTTTTTATTCTTGTTTGGATTTTTATTTTGATTATCATTCCACAAGTCATCTTTTAAATATACGATCATGTGCTCTGATATATTAGATTCCAGTATGTTTTTACCGGATATAGATTGAATGGATATATTTTTTAAATATAAAACTTGCTTGTTCTTTTGATTGTTTTTATGATATATAGTACCTAGAACCCTGACCTGTGTAGAATCTAGGGTATCCACTTCTTCCAGTCTTTTTTGACTGATCAAGTGGATACATAAGATTGTTATCATAAGACCAATAGCAAGTATACACAAGGGTCTCCTTACCATTAAGTCCCTCCTTCAGGTACGTAAGCCTCTGTATCTGTGGGAGGTTCTGCAGGTTCTGTTTGATCCGTAGCAGGTTCTGCACTTTGAGGATCTGCACTTTCTGTTTGAGGCTCTTCTATAGATTTATCTGATTCTACTTGTATATTATTTAAAACACCTTCAACACCTACATTTTCCTCTTTGTCTAAATTAGCAGGTGCCTGTATGATTTCAGACTCGTTTTCTTCTATTTCGATAATATCTAAATTTCGTTCAAATGTTGTTTCAAAGGATATGTTATCTCGATAAGTTAAATCTGTTTTTCCTTCAATGGATATTTGAACTTTATTTATTTTACACATATCTGAAATAGAATTTACAATAGAGTAGATGGGGATTTCTTCATCTACATCGGTGCTTAAATCCAAAAATCCTTTATCTAAATTCACATAGCAGATACCATCTTTAATCGATACACTTAAAAGCTTTGTCTCCTTTGGAATCGTTGAATAAAAACCTTTTTTACTAGGTCCTTCAATTAACTGTTCTATTACTAACCTCTCTAAAGGTTTCGTACTGGAATATGCAACAGAAACCGTCTGTTTGATTAATTTTGTTCCATCTTCATTAGCAAAATACAAAGATAAAGGAATATACTTAAACGTATGCATATTATCAGAAACATCACTTACAAAACTCTCTCTAGTCATTCTTCCTATCTCAGGAGAAGTTTCATCTTCAAAATTCTCTTTTAAAGGTTCTCCAGCTATTTCAAAGACGACTGCATCAATTGCTGGTATTTGAAGAAAGGTATCTACAATACCTTGCCTAACTAAAACCTCCCTAACATTGTCCATTTTCTTATACTCTTCATTAAAACTTATTAATAACTGCTTTCCATCTAAATCACATTCCATTGTTACACCTTCTGGAAGCATCTTAATTCGTCCTTCCTCTGTAGGATCTTTTTTTAATTCGCTGGAAAATTCCATGACTAAATCCAAAGTCTCCTTGGATTCTGGATGAAAAGACCTCTTCATAAGTTTGGTCTCCTCTTTGTTGATGTCATAGACGTAAAATCCTCTATCAGCTTTCTTTTCATTCTCTTTACATCCAACTAAGGTAAGAGTGATGATCAAGAAAAAACTGCACATCATCCATGTTCTTTTGATGTTTAACACTCCTTTTTATGCAATATAGTTTAAAGGAACTCGTACTGTAAAGGTGGTTCCCTCTTCTTCTTTACTGTATACTTTTATGGCACCGCGATGCATAAGGATAGCATTCCTTGTAATGGCAAGGCCAAGACCTGTTCCTCCAATTTCTCGACTATGAGACTTATCCACCCGATAGAATCTTTCAAAAACATGCTCCATAGATTCTTCAGGAATTCCAAGGCCTGAATCTGCAACTTTAATATAAAAATATTTATGGTCGGCATTTAAAGATACATGAACCCATCCATCTTGATGATTGTATTTAATTGCATTTTCGACTAAATTAGAGATAGCAAGTGTTAACTTCACTTCATCAACTTCTGCTACTACTGGTCTAAAACTCTCTAATACTAATTCGATATTTTGTTTTTCTGCAATGGGCCGAAGCCTCTTTAAAATAAGTCCAATAAGCTCATTAATGTTTACTTCTTCTACTTTTAAATCATTAGACTTCTTATCTAGCTTCACTAACGATAATAAGTCATTGATAATTTTATTTTCACGATCGATTTCAGCGGCAATATCTGTTAAAAACTCATGATAAAGCTCTGGTGGTACATTTTCTTGAGCAATCAAAGAATCAGCTAATACCTTCATAGAGGTAAGAGGTGTCTTTAATTCATGAGATACGTTAGAAACAAACTCTTGCCTAGAATCATCCAAGGTTTTCATTCTAGCCAGTACTTTGTTAAAAGCCTCGGATATTAACTGGGTTTCTGTATAATCTGGAATGGAAATTTTCTCATCCATATATCCATCGGTTAGTTCTTCAATTGATTTTGTGACACTAGCAAAGGGTTTTACAACAATACCAGCCAATAAAAAACCGATGGCAAGGACACCAATACCTAAAACCAACAATAAAATAATGGCCTTTTGATTCAAAGAATCTAAGCTATCGACAACAGCATTTGTGGAAACCCAAGCCATCATTACACCTATAGGCTCTTTTGTTACATCGTCTTTAATGGTAACGGCTAATTCAATAAATCCAATCTTTTTATTGTAATAAGTATTATCTTCTCCTTTAAAAGCCTTAATGCCTCTTTCGGTTGCTATAATCTTATTTTCGTCCATGGCGTAAGTATCTTTTACAATACGAAACTTATCATTTAAAATTAAAATGCGCCCTTCATACAAGTTTGCAATTTGGGTTAGCTCTGCATTAATGACCGGGGAACTAGAGTCCACCAAATAATGATTACTACTAATTTGATTGCATAAAATATCCAATTGATTCTTTACGGTAATACTTCTTGTGGAAACGGTTCTCGTTTCATAATTGGATAAAATACCATTTTTTAATATGATACTTGGAACCGTTCCAACAAAAATTAGAATCACAAGTATACGAAACTTTAAGCTTTTTAAAACTTTCTTCTTAAACTGTAATTTAAGCTTGGAAATAGTAACCCACTCCCCACTTTGTATGAACATATTTTGGTTCACTTGGATTGCTTTCTATCTTTTCCCTAAGCCTTCTAATATGTACATCCACAGTTCTTACGTCTCCTGGATATTCATATCCCCACACGATGTTCAATAAATTTTCTCTACTGTATACTTTGTTTGGATTAAATACTAGTAACTCTAATACATCAAATTCTTTGGCTGTTAAATTAATTTCCTTACCATCAATATAAACCCTTCTGCTTTCACAGTCTAATTTTAAATTCCCTACTTCCATAAACTTTTTTTTGTCTGCTTCCACTGCTTTTTGTGCAGTTCTACGCATAATAGCTTTAATTCTAGCCTTTACCTCCAGTATATTAAAAGGCTTGGTAATGTAATCATCTGCACCGTATTCCAACCCTAAGATTTTATCCATATCGTCACCTTTAGCCGTCAACATGACAACTGGCATGGTAGAAAATTCTCTGATCTGTTGGCAAACCTGAAAGCCATCTAACTTAGGGAGCATAACATCTAGCAATACAATGTCATACTCATTTTCTCTGGCAAATGCAAGTGCTTCTTCACCGTCGTAAGCACAATCCACCTCCATTCCATCTTGCTCTAAACTAAATCTAATTCCCTTAACAATTAACTTTTCATCATCTACTACTAAAACTTTTTTTCCCATTTGTTATTCTCCTTAAACGGTGATTTTATCCTTAATTTTATTAAAAACACCTTCTTTAATCCCCTCGATATTTTTAATTTCATCTATTGTTTGAAATCTTCCATGAGTCTGTCTATAAGCAATGATTGCCTCGGCCTTGGCCACACCAATTCCCGACAAGGTAGTTAACTCTTCTGCACTGGCCGTATTGATATTCACAAGATTCCCCTCATTTGTCCCAGACTCTTCTGGTGCTGCCTCTGTTGATAATGGCAGATGAGCTGCCTCTTCTATGGTTGGAACATTGATTTGTTGACCATCTTTTAAAGGCTGGGCTTGATTTACATAAAAAGTTGCTGCGTCCTCTGTAAAGCCTCCCGCCATATCAATTGCCTCATAGACTCTTGCCTGAGAAGATAAGATATAGACTCCAGGATGAACAACTGCACCACATACGTCTACGTATATCGTTGTTGGTTGCTCTAATGTTTCCTGGTTAGGATTTGAACTCTCCTCATTGCTTTCCAATGCTATCTTTTCTGGTGAAGTATTGGTTTCTATCTCTGACTCAAATAAAACAGGATCCTTAGCCCTTGTACAACCAGATACTGTATAAGAAATCAATAAGAAGATCATAGTATATAATATTTTTCGCATCATTCTCCTTTATAGCTTATCACTATAAACGTCCTCATGCTTCGACTTCTTTATTGTAACTAATAATCCCACTGATTACAATAGGTTTTGGAAAGAATTAAGAGAACTGTTAGAATCTTGGACTATTCCCATTTAAATAAAACGACTCCAACAATAGCAACAGCCATTCCTATTATCTTTCTCCATTGAAAGGGCTGTTTATCAACTCCAAATATTCCAAACAGCTCAATGATATATGCAACAATTAACTGTGAAATCACAATTAACATAACTGCCCTTGCTGGCCCAAGATCTGCCATACTGCGAATAACTGTCACAGTAATAAAGGCTCCTATGACCCCACCTAGTAATGCATACTTATTAGGTACCCGTGTCAACGTCATAAAACTTTCACGATCTTTTATAAACCAAGCAATGAGACAAACAAGGAAGGCTGAAAACTGAACCCAACTAGTGGAAACCCATAAACTAGTATTTTTAGTTACATCGGTATTAAAGACGCCTTGAATGCTCATCAGCGCACCTGATATCAAAGCGATTAATATTCCTATCATAGTAAAAACCTCCTGAATTCATTCTTACTATCAGTTTCTCCACTAGAAATGTATCTTATTCATCTATATCATCTTTTGTTTTTCACTTTTGATCATATAAAAATAACATGGATGAAAGATCCCTCCATCTTCCATCCATGTTATTTTTTCTCTACATTAAAAACTCTTTTTCAGCAATTTGATCATGGTATCAACATCCGCCTCTGTAATAATGAGTGGTGGTAAAAAACGAAGTACATTTCCTCCTGCTGTAATCAGAATCAAACCTTCTTCCAATGCTCTTTTAACAATATCACCAGCTAATCGTTCTTTGATTACTAGTCCTTGCATCAAACCTTTACCACGGCGTTCTTCAATAAATTCATATTGATCTACTAGCTTATCTAATTGTTTTTCAAAGTATTTTGATATCTTTTGAACGTTCTTTAGTATTTTCTCATCCTCATAGAGCGATAGAACCGAAGAGACTGCTGCACAGGCAAGAGGATTTCCACCGTAGGTAGTCCCATGATCTCCTGGTACCAAAGATGCTTTTGCTGTTTTTTCATTCAACACAAAGGCACCTACTGGAAGGCCATTTCCAAGTGCTTTTGCTGTCGTTAAAATATCTGGTGTAATACCATAGGACTCATAAGCAAACATGGTTCCTGTTCTACCCATACCACATTGGATCTCATCTAAAATTAATAGAATATCACGTTCTTTACATATTTTCTCTATTTCTTTTAGAAAGCACTCATCTGCTGGATAAATTCCTCCCTCTCCCTGAATCGTCTCTAAAAGGATCGCACAAGTTTTATCATTTACTTTTTCTTTTACACTTTCAATGTCATTAAATACCGCAAATTGAATCCCACCAATTAATGGCTTAAATGCTTCTTGATAGGCAGGATTTCCTGTTACAGAGAGAGCTCCAAGACTTCTTCCATGGAAAGAATGCTCCATTGCAATTATTTCATGCTCCGTATTTCCCGTCTTATTAAAAGCATATTTCCTCGCAACCTTTATCGCTCCTTCAATGGCCTCTGTACCACTATTGGTAAAGAATACCTTACTCATCTTTGTTGCATGAATCAGCTTCTCTGCCGCCTCTATAGCAGGAACATTATAATATAAATTAGACGTATGAGTAAGCTTATCTACTTGTTCCTTGATATTATGTTTGAACGTTTCATTACTATATCCTAGAGAGTATACGCCAATTCCAGAAGCAAAATCTAAATACTTACGATGATCAACATCATATAAATATACTCCCTCTCCTCTATCCAATACCACTGGATAGCGATTATACGTATGTAATATCACTTCTTCTCCACGATCCATATAGGGATTCATCTTTTATTCCTCCAATCATTTTTATTGTTAACAGGTAAGATTTATTCGTGAAAATACTTATCCTCTGCATCGCTGATAATGGCTGTTCCAATACCTCTATTGGTGAAGAATTCCAGTAATAAGCTATGCTCCATACGACCATCTAGAATATGAACCCTAGACACTCCGCTTTTGATTGCATCAACGCAGTTTTGTATCTTAGGCAGCATACCTCCTCCTACATTTCCACTCTGTAGTAATTCTTCTGCCTCAGCAATAGTTAGTTCTGAAATAAGACTTTCTTTATCCTTGGGATCTTCATATACACCTTCTATATCTGTTAAAAAAGCTAATTTTTCAGCTTTTACAGCTGTTGCAATGGCACACGCTGCATCATCTGCATTGATGTTATAAGTGTTAAATTCATCATCCATACCAATGGGACAGATGACAGGAACGAAATCATTTTCGATCATAATGTTAATAATAGAAGTATCCACCTCTTTTACATCACCTACAAATCCAATATCTTTTCCATTAGAAAGTTTTTTATCTACCTTTAAAAGTCCACCATCTTTTCCGCTAATTCCTACAGCTTTAACACCTAGACTTTCAATGTATTGAACGAGACTTTTATTGACTCTGCCAAGGACCATCTCAGCAATTTCCATGGTATCTTCATCCGTTACACGAAGACCGTTGATAAACTCAGGTTCATTACCTGAAAGTTTTACCCATTTGCTGATTTCTTTACCTCCACCGTGAACGATAATAGGCTTAAATCCAACGAGCTTTAATAAAGCTACATCCTTTATTACATTTTGTTTTAATTCATCATCAATCATAGCACTTCCACCGTATTTAACGACAATAATCTTCCCATTAAAGCGCTGAATATAAGGTAGAGCCTCAATTAAAACTTGGGCTTTATGCAAATATATATCCATCTTATCCATTTTCATTCCTCCTCAAAAATCATGGTAGTGTCAAATTACTACCCTGTTTTATTGTTATAAACCTTGATTGTATGGGAGTTTGCAATAAAAAGAGCAATGACCTCCCTTTTTTTGGTATAATGTCCTCGAC